>NZ_JANNDR010000032.1:0-6966 GCF_031378165.1 Chamaesiphon sp. OTE_75_metabat_556 | reverse complement strand
GCAATTAAAATCAAGATCCCAATCAGAATCGGCGTTGCCAACCAGGGCGTCGTCCAACTGACTTGAACATACAGACTATAGAGCGAATTAATCGACCACAGTGTCAAACTGGCGATCGTCACTACACCAATCGCGATCGACCATAAACGGGGTAAACGCATACTCTAAATCATAGATCGCTACTAGCTATCCTAGCCGATCGTGACTTTAGGCAGCAGGAACTCGCCAGACTTGAACTTCGCCGTAGCTACCTGTGGCGATCGTCCGACTGTCGGCACTGATGGCCACCGAGAGGATGGCGCGATCGTGTGCTAGCAAGGTGTGGAGCAGTTTGCCATCGCTCAGATTCCAGATCTGCACCGATCGATCGTCACCACCGCTGACGATCGTTTGGCCGTCGGGGGAAATCGCCACACAACCGATCGGTTTAGAGTGCCCGACGAGGGTATTGAGCAAGTTTCCGGTTGCTACTTCCCAAATTTTGAGCGTACAATCGTGACTGGCACTGACTACCTTTGTCCCGTCCGGCGTAATCGCAATCCCACTAATCCGCCCGCCATGTCCAAGCAAGGTTCGCAGCAGCCGTCCCTCCTGGAGATGCCACAATCTGACCGTATAATCGCTGCTACCGCTAGCAATTAACTGGGTTTGGGTATGAGTAGCCACACAAGCTACATTTTGGAGATGACCCTGGCATTGATGAATTAATAGACCGTTCTGGGGCTGCCAAATCTTCAGCAGGGCATCGTTACCACCCGATACCAATCGTTGGCCATCACTGGTCAAAGCAATGGCATTGACAGCAGATTTATGGTCTAGTAGTTGGGGTAATTTGGTGCCGGTAGTGAGCTGCCACCATTGAATCGTCCCATCCAGACTCCCACTGACGATCGTTTCGGCGTCGGCACTGAGGGCAAGACTGTAGACCCAATGGCTATGGCCGAGTAAATTATGAATTAATTTACCATCCGAGATCCGCCAGACTTTGACGGCATCATCGACATGAGTGATATCGCCATGGCCGCTGACCAACCACTGACCATCGTTACTCAGTGCCAGCGCATAGACTTCGCTAAAGTAACCTGTCAGTTGGTGAACCAAGGCCAATTGATCGTAAGCAATTGCTTCGGTAGACATCGGTTCTAGCAAGCCGACTTCGAGAGCGGCTTGGGCGACCATGCCAGTAACTTCGGTATCAGCCCAATTTTGGGAAACGCCAAGTAGTTCTTGGGGTTTGAGAATGGTATGCGCCAACCGATTCCAGCTTGAAGCTGGAGTCGCAATCTGCTGACAGAGCATCGGTAGACAGCTAGCTGCTGGTACGACTTTTTCGATCGCTTGCAGCCGCTCGCGGGCGTCTCGAACAGAGAGCTGGACCGATTTACCGCTGGAAAAAGCCTTGAGAAATAATTTGACAAATTCTTGGGCAACTTGGTCTTGAACGGCTTCCCGCATCACAATCAAATTGGGAATTTGCAGATCGGCCAGTTCGTTCGCTAGCTCCAAGCCTTCACCACAATTGAGAATCAGTAATTTCAAACCCCGTTGCACGGCAGTCCGAATCCGATATTTAAACTCAGTAATCCCGATCGTGTCGTGATGATTGATATAAATCCGATTGTTGGGTAAGTAGCCTGAAATATAGCTACTAAAGAACATCACACTCCAAGACTTTTGAGTCAACAGGCTGACAAAGTCACCATGACTGGGCGCGACGACAAACTCAGAATCAGTGTAGGGCAGCGCGTTGAGGTACTCTTTACTGCGATCGATTTTAATTCCTTGGGCACTGGTTAATACCGACAGTACCGACACCTGTAATTCTTCTTCGATCGAGGGGTTGGTCGCAATGGTCGGAATCAGGGCAACGCTGACTTCGGCCTGGGGGTATCGATCGAGTAATGGTTGCCAGATCGCATTCCACGGCAGTTTGAGCAAGGTTTTGGAGCGGCTGCGGACGATCGCCTCGACTTCGACTTCTGGATCGAGGGTGGTCGCTAGGCGTTCGCGGATGGTTTGATAACCGGGGCAATCATACCATTGATGTAGATTGGCTTG
Source organism: Chamaesiphon sp. OTE_75_metabat_556 (assembly GCF_031378165.1). Taxonomy (NCBI): domain Bacteria; kingdom Bacillati; phylum Cyanobacteriota; class Cyanophyceae; order Gomontiellales; family Chamaesiphonaceae; genus Chamaesiphon; species Chamaesiphon sp. OTE_75_metabat_556. The sequence continues at coordinate 4,908 of NZ_JANNDR010000032.1, read as the reverse complement.
GAGCATCGCGCCAGCGTCCAAACAGTCATTAATCCGCTCTGGGACTAAACTGACAGCTTTACTACTCATCAAGCGATGATTCTGGGGGTCGAGGCGGCGATAGCGAGACTGCCATTCTTGATATTGTGCCATCATCTGCGCCATATTGGGGAAGGTGACCACGGTTTGGGTCAGCAACTGGCGATTGGCCGCTAAGACGGTCAACTCGACTTGCAGCAACGAGCCAGACTGGGTTTCTTCCACTGCAAAGATCGCCTCTGTGCCCCACAATTTGGCTGTGGAAGTGCCACGACCGACCGGAGGATTGATAGTATTATCACCCGCAGCCCGATCGCCACTGGTTGCTGTCGATTGGTATGAGTACAGTGGCTCCATTTCCTGACAGAGGAAATTGGCAACGGTATAATAATTGGTACTGTGATTCAGTCTGATCACAATTCGGTAGAGCAAATATTTTAGCTCGACCACCGATGCGTGACGATCTCGCAACTGTTGGATGTAACTTTTGAATTTAACCGTACTCAGTTGTTGAGCTTCATTACTCCAATTATTGGTACAAGCACAAAACACCAGCTTTTTAATCCTGGCAATGTGATTACTTTGTTCTAGATTGTGTACGATCGCATCCAGCATCCCCGACTCCCAGTTAAAACTTCATTCTTTCGCTCTGGCGGCTGCCAGTGTCCATCAATCCCAACTCAAATTTATACCGATCTTCGCCATCTAGTTTTACCGCCAGGAAAGATAAAATGGATTAAATACATGTGTGGAATTTTGATGATTGGTGATAATTGTAGCTTGGATTCAAAACCCCAGTTTTTAGGTGGAGGGCATCAGTACGATCTGGCGGATCTACCCGATGGCTGGTCGATCGTCGCCGCAAGCTCTCTCGATCTCTATTATTCCCCAAATATTTAAGTTCCTTATCATTGTCACCTACTAAAAATCGATCGATTTCATCCCGATCTCCACCAGCCCAGATCGAGTCTCCTGCTGCCGCCCTATTTCCCTGCTCCCCTTCTTTATTTTTATGAAAATCGCTAACGATATTACAGAATTAGTCGGCCGTACTCCCTTGGTGAGACTCAATCGCATTCCGCAAGCTGAAGGCTGTGTCGCCGAAATCGTCGTCAAATTGGAAGGTATGAATCCAGCCGCATCGGTCAAGGATCGGATTGGGGTCAATATGATCGAGTCTGCCGAAAAAGAAGGCTTGATTACGCCTGGCAAAACTATTCTAGTCGAGCCGACTTCCGGCAATACTGGCATTGCCCTGGCAATGGTCGCCGCCGCCAAGGGGTATCAATTGATTATTGCGATGCCCGAAACCATGAGCCTCGAACGACGGGCATTATTAAAAGCTTATGGTGCTCAATTGGAACTCACGCCTGGTGTGGAAGGGATGAGCGGCTGCATCCGCCGCGCCCAAGAAATTGTCGATCAGACCCCCAATGCTTATATGTTGCAGCAATTTCGCAATCCTGCCAATCCCCAAATTCATCGATCGACTACAGCCGAAGAAATTTGGCGGGATACCGATGGTCGAGTCGATATTGTAGTTGCTGGCGTAGGCACAGGCGGCACGATTACAGGCATCGCCGAGACAATTAAACCCCGCAAACCAGGCTTTAAAGTCGTAGCAGTCGAACCAACCAATAGTCCCGTCCTCTCCGGCGGCAGACCAGGCCCGCACAAGATTCAAGGCATCGGCGCGGGCTTTGTACCGCAAGTCCTCAAAATTGAGATAATTGATGAAGTAATTACTGTAACCGATCGCCAAGCGATCGATTATGGCCGCCGACTCGCTCGCGAAGAAGGCTTATTATCGGGTATTTCTACTGGTGCAGCTCTGTATGCGGCGATCGAAGTCGGGCGACGTCCCGAAAATCAGGGTAAACTAATCGTCATGATTCAGCCAAGTTTCGGCGAACGCTATCTCAGTACGCCGCTATTTCAAGACCCAGAACCCACACAAGCTTAGAGGGGAAGAGGAAACGAGGGGACTTGGGGACGGGGAGACTAGGCGAAAAAGATATACCTGTCCTCTACCCTCTAAAACCTAAAGCCTAAAGCCTAAAACCTAAGACCCATCCAGTATCGATGTCAGAAACTCACTACCAAGTACTCCAAATATCTACCCACGCTACTGCTGATGAGATCAAACGGTCTTATCGGCGGTTGGCGAAAGAATTCCATCCCGATCTCAATGGTGGCAAAACTAATGCTGATCGAATCGTCAAGTTGAATGCTGCTTATGAAATCTTAGGCGACGATCGCAAGCGGCGAGAGTATGATTATCTATGTACGCCAGCCGTGGCCATTCCCCGCCAACAACAAGCTGGCGCGCAGATTCCCCGACGTCCGCACACAGTCGGGCGCGAACTGGATGAAGACCTCATCTTGTGGCTCAATCAAGTTTATCAGCCAATCAATCGCACGATCGGTTGGATTATCAAGCCGCTCAAAAACCAGATTTTTGAACTCTCTGCCGATCCCTTCGATGATGAATTGATGGGAAAATTTGAGACGTATGTGACTGAGTGTCAGCAACATTTACAGAAGATAGACAAGATCTTTCACTCGATGCCCAATCCTGCTTTAATTGCTGAGATTGCGGCCAATTTATATTACACCATTAACCAAGTTGCTGATGGGGTGAAAGAATTAAACTTTTACATCATGAATTATGATGAAAGCTATCTACATGATGGTGTGGAAATGTTCAAAATTGCTGCTCAATTACAAAAGGAAACTAACAAAAAAGTTAAAGCTTACAAATAAACTTTAAAACCGAGATAAAATCTTTTTCTCCCAACTCCCAACTCCCCGCTAATCATAATGAATGAATTCAAATTTCACCTAGCATTCCCGATCGAGAATATCCCCGACACCAAAAAGTTTTACGTCGATGGATTGGGTTGTACTGTGGGTAGAGAAACATTTAACTCGCTAATTCTCAACCTCTACGGACATCAATTAGTCGCTCACGTTGCCGATCGGCCTTTACCACCACAGCAGGGCATTTACCCGCGCCATTTTGGGATTGTCTTCCCGACTTTAGCTGATTGGCAAGGGTTGCTCGATCGCGCCCAATCCCAACAATTAAACTTTCATCAATCAGCCAAACATCGCTTTGTCGGCGCGATTACCGAACATCGGACGTTTTTTTTAGCCGATCCGTTTGCCAACTTATTAGAGTTTAAATACTATAGTCACGAGGAAGCGATTTTCGGTGCGAGAGATTTTACTCAAATCGGTGACTTGACTGGTTGAGCTAACGCAGTCGCGATCGCCTCTAATACTCGCCGATCTGCTACCATCAGCGGATGAGTCAAAACCGGAATCTTTTGTTCTGTACCGATCCCTAATTGCGAACTACTCGGTGGCAGGATAATTAGGTCGAATGGCGTCCACAGGGAAGTAAAATTCAACTCGTTCAAGAGATCGACATCCCGATTCAAATCCCGAATAAAATCGTGGTCGGGACGCATTTGGATACAACCGCACCGCATAGAAAAATTCGCCGCGATTGTGCCGCGATGGGGTGTCGAAATCGTCACAAATCGCTGCACCCGATCGATCCCGCTCAATCTTTGGATGTAATAACGCGTCACCAATCCGCCCATACTAAAACCCAGCAGATCGATCCGTTGGTGTGGTGCAAATGTCCGCTCGATTTTGGCAGCTACTTGTTGGGCCAGGATTTCCAGCCGCGTATCGCCATTATTAGCAGTCAGATCGATATCGGTGACTTGCCACCCCAGCCCGCGCAAATGAGCGGCAATTTTGCGCATTTTACGACTGGTATCCATCAGTCCGTGGACGAGCAATACGGGATTGCGGTGGTGAAGATGGCTAAGCTCTTTCATAGGTGGTGCTGCTGGGATGTCGAGCATGACAGGACTAAGATCGGTGGCAGTTTCAATTTTAGGCTGGTTAGTTGCGGAAGATCGATCGGCGCATGACAGTTTGGAAACTGGCTTTATCAAATCGATCGGTAAACTTTTGTTAAAGTTTGTAAGCTTATCTTGCGCTTACTAGCTGTCAAAATTGATAATTCAATTTATGTATTTTAAGAGAGATAAATTATCGTGTTTAAAAGATTTTTTGGTAAAAAAAATGATGGCTTCTACATCCAACTAGAAGACGAAGATGCAAAATCGACACCAGCAGCGAAATCTCCAGCTAAATCTGAGCCAGCCCCGACTGTCACCGCCACAAAAGCAGCCGAACCAGCCGTAGCGGTACCCGCTGCCACAGTGGATACCAATCCAGCAAAAGTTGATGCCAAATCAGCTAAAACTGAGAAAAAATCTGCCAAGAAAGCGGAAACGCCTAAAGTCGAAGCAGCACCAGCTCCAGTGGTAGCACCTGCGCCAGCTATTACCAACTTTGCAACTGACTATCTGATTAAACCCTCCTCAAATAGTGGCCGTCGTCGTCCTGGTGCAAACATGCGCCAATTTATGGATTTAGCGCGTCAGATCGAAAAACCAAAACCTTTTAAAGCAACTGCGGCAGAACGCAAGCCCAGCCCTGAAAAACCACCAGAGCCGAGTAGCAAAGAACCGATCGTCGTTAAAAATTGATAATGTTGTGACTAGGGCGGGATCTGAATCCTGTCCCCGCCATCCGTTCTCAGACAACATCGTGAGTGAATCCAGCGAAAATATCATACGATGAAATTAATGTAAGTTAATTTCATCGGATATTTGTAAATTGCGGTGCTATCGATCGAGAATATACCGAAAGAAAGACTCGATTAATTCGGGAGCATCCCAAAAATGTACTGAGTATAAATACTCAAAGACAGAAGGGCAAAAAAGTTAGAAAATAGGAGCCAACAAACACATCGCAAACTGAATAATGACACCACAAGAACGGCAAGAACTAGAAGCCCATCTGAAT
>NZ_JANNDR010000028.1:0-46920 GCF_031378165.1 Chamaesiphon sp. OTE_75_metabat_556 | reverse complement strand
CCGCAGTCTAGCAAATTCCGAATGTTTTGTCGATCGAGGCAAGATGATTGGGGCGTTGTGGGTGGGTAGCGAAGATCTACCCACCCCGCCCTGTGGGCACCCCTCCAGGGAGGGGATTTTCATGCGACATTGGTGGGATGGGATATTTGCGATATCATGATGACGGATTCGATCTCTATACAAAACAAAAATGCTGTGCATAACTTTTTTGTTGTGCTAATCTACTTGTGTAGATAGGCGAATTAACCAATGATTCCACCTTTTAACGATCTCGGCTATCTCCCAGGGGGAATTCACGAGGTAACGTGGGCTGAATTCTGGGAGCGATTTGCCGCGAATGCTTATCGCAAGCAATTATTAACCGGATTGCGACTGGCTTTGGGCGAACTCAAGCAAGCCGGTTGCTGCCGAGTCTACATCGGCGGTAGCTTTGTAACCGACAAGGAAAAACCCAACGACTACGATGGTTGTTTTGAATTATTCGGTATCGACGAAGATAAGATCGATCCGATCTTCCTGATTCCCGACTCACAAGCCCAGAAAGATCGATTCTATGGTGAATTGTTGCCTAATTCGGTAATGGTAGGTTTTTTTCAAAACGATATCGACGGACATTCTAAAGGTGTAATCGCATTAGATCCCCATACCATTCCATAAATATTCGCAGCATAATTGGAGCATTCGATCGTGATTCAAAATCAAAGTCAATACAGAAACACCAAGCTCAAACTCAAAGAATTCGAGCAATCGTTGGTAGATTCAGATAAAAATCCAGATAAACTTTCACCTCGTCTGCTAGCCGCTCAAAAGGCTGGTTTGCAAGTCTGGCTCGATCGATTGAAATCCCAAATCGCTGAATATGAGACATTGCAGCAAGGTTTATCTTCTCTAGAAGTTGTCTCCCTTCAAGAGCTACCGATCGCTTTAATTAAAGCCAGAATTTCCTTGGGCATGAGCCAAAAAGATCTCGCCGAAAAAATTGGCACTCAAGAACAACAAATCCAACGTTATGAAGCCAATCATTACGCGGCAATTAGTTTCGATCGAATGATGAAAATTGCCGAAGCACTAGGCATCGCCCTCAAACATCCCATCCAAATTGAGATCGCCGTTGGCGTAGCCTCTCGGAACGAGAATCGACTGGAGCCGCTTGTTGGCACAGTGCGGGGTCATTGAGAAAATTGTCTAGAGATGGCACTGGTCCACTAACGGGTGATGAATAGCCTGGAACTGTTATGCAACAACATTTTAGAGCGTTTTCTGCCCGAATCTCTGAAAGTCTCTTGTGATCAAGGTCTGAAGGTTCTATCACTCTCTAAGTGACCAGTGCCAAGATCTCTGCTTTTACTAGTCGTTATGTATTGGTGCAAGATGTGAGCATAGAAATACTAAGCTTAAACTCCAAGAATTAGATCGATCGTTAGTAAATTTAAATAACAACCCAGATCAACTTTTACCCCACCTGTTTAGTAGCTCAAAAAGCTGGATTGCAAATCTGGATCGATCGCTTGAATTTCCAAATCTCTGAATATGAGACATTGCAGCAAGGGTTTGTCTACACCGAATTTCGATGCTGTGCTGGAGATTGAAAGGCCAACAATCATCGGAGATTTTCGATCCAGATTTAGCCTAAAATACTCACAGTAAAAAAGAAATAACATGCGGGTATCAATATTGCCACTAGCAGCGGGACTAGTGTGTACGATCGCGTCTAGTAGTGTCGCGCTCTCTCCCAGTCAAGTCGCCGAAGTCGCCAAAGCAGTCACTGTCTCGATCCAAACCGAGCAATCGATCGGTTCTGGAGTAACGATCGCCAAAAATGCCAGCAGCTATACCGTCCTCACGGCTGCCCATGTGGTGCGCGATGCCAATGTCAAATATCAAGTCATTACCCCCGATGGGCGACGGTATGCATTGAATCGTCAAACGGTACAAATTTTGCCAGGAGCAGATTTGGCAATTTTGCAGTTTGTTAGCTCCCAAACTTATCGGATTGCCAAAATTCGGACAGCCGTAGCGATCGCGGAAGGGTCGAATGTCTATGTGGGCGGCTTTCCCCGCTCGACGGTGGCGATCGATCGGACGTTATTTAATTTTACCGAAGGTCGCGTCACGGCTAGCAGTCGTCAGCCATTGCAGGGCGGTTATGGGCTGGTATATACCAATCTGACGCTGCCAGGGATGAGCGGTGGGAGCGTCCTAAACGATCGCGGTGAATTAATTGCCATTCACGGTCGCGGTGATGTCGAAAAAGGCACGGAAGCTTCGAGTATCAACCCAGAGGTGCGCGTCAAAACTGGTTTCAATCTGGGGATTTTAGCCAATGTCTTTTTACCTGCGATCGAGCGTACGGGCTTGAAATTGGCAGCCGTAACTAGTCCAGTCGATCGCGATCGTAGCAGTAATAATCATAGCGATGCCTTGGTAAGTGTCGTCGCCAAAATTCAAAGTGGCAATTATCAAGGGGCATTAAGCGAACTGAACCAACACATCGCTACCAATCCCCGTCAAGCCAGTGCCTATTATCTACGTGCCAGCCTGAGTCAAATGATGGGTAATAGCAGCCAGATTCTCCCCGATCTCAACCGCTCGATCGAGTTAGATCCCCAGAATCCGCAAGCTTATTATTTGCGCGGGAATATCTTGTATGTCAACCAAGATCTGACTGGGGCACTGGCCGATTTTACTCAAGTCATCAAGCTCGATCCCAAATACACGATGGCTTATACTCTGCGGGCGATCGTCTTCATGAAACAAGGCGATTTACCTGGGGAATTAGACACCTACAATAAATTAATTGCCGCAAATCCCAAATCTTTTGATGGCTATACCGCACGAGCGGGGGTGCAGATTCGACTCAATAATTTCCCCGCCACGATCGCCGATTTGTCCCAGGCGATTGCCTTAAATCCGCGTAGTATCGATACTTATAGCCTGCGGGCAAACTTTCGATCGATCGATGATGTCCCTGGCGCGATCGCCGATTACACTAAAGTGATTGAATTGAGTCCCAACAATATCCGCAGCTATAGTGCCCGCGCCGAACTCTACCAGCGTCAACAGAATTTCCCCAAAGCTTTGGCTGACTATGCCGCCATTCTCAAAATCAATCCCAACGAACGAGAAGCACTTGATAAACAATTAGATATTTACGACAAACTCAAAAATTATCCAGGGGTCGTCAAAGCCTTAACGGGCTTGCTGCGGATTTATCCTCGCGAAGCCAATTACTTCGAGCGGCGTGCGAGTGCCAAGATCGAGCTGCGAGATCGAGCTGGTGCGATCCAAGATTATCGTCAGGCACTCGACATCTATCGCCAAAAAGGCGACAGTAGGGGTATGGAGAATATCACCAACCAACTCAACGAACTCAAGGCTAAAGGTAGCTAACTTGCTGGAGATTCCCGCTCGGATCGATCCTGTCGATCGCGGATTTTCGAGCGGGTTTGAGCGTGTTAAGATTCCCGATCGAACCGATCTCAGCCGGAAATTTGGTTTAATTTAAAGATATTGAAGAATATTTTTAAATCTTATTTGATGATGACTGGTGATTTATCCAATCCAAAACTAAACCACAATCCCGATCGCCAGCGCATCCTGCCCAAAGTCAAATTGCCCACGATGATCCGGCTGGGATTATTTCAGATGGGTTTGGGGATGATGTCCGTGATGGTCTTCGGTGTCCTCAACCGCGTGCTGATTAAGGAATTAGCGGTACCGAGTACGATCGCCACAGTAATTCTCGCCCTGACCCTTTTTGTCGCGCCCGCGCGGATTATCTTCGGACAGCTCTCCGATACGCGACCGTTATTTGGCTACTATCGGACGGGCTATATTTGGCTGGGAGCGGCGGGATTAGTCACCAATGCTTGGATTGCAGTGCAGGTGATGTGGCAACTGGGCGCGAGTCTCAAGACTGTCGGTTGGGCGGTACCAACTTATGGCTGGGCTGGGTTGTTGGGCTTTGTTTTTGCCCTGTATGGTTTGTCAGTGAGTATGTGCTCGACCCCATTTGCGACGTTATTGGTGGATATCACTGATGAAGACGATCGATCGCGGTTAGTTGCAGTAGATTGGTCGATGTTAATTGGTGGGACGATCGTTGGCGCAATTACGATCGGGATCTTGCTCAAATCGTTAGAGATCGACGCGACGATCGCCCAAGTGCAAACTCAGATTGATCGACTATTTATCATTATTCCAGCGATCGTGATTTTATTCACTTTTGTAGCGACTTGGGGCGTTGAAAAGCAATATTCACGGTTTGCTAGTCGGGTAGCAACGCCGCTAGCAGGCTCTCATTTATCCTTGGGGCGGGCATTCTCTATTCTCACGGCTAGTCGTCAAACTCAGGTATTTTTTACCTTCTTAGTCGTGATGACAATGGGGTTATTCATTCAAGATCCGATCCTGGAAACTTATGGTGGCGAAGTCTTCAATCTCCCCGTCGGTAAAACAGCGGCATTGAACGCTTTTTGGGGCAGCGGGACATTAGTAGGCTTGAGCCTAGCGGGGTTCTGGTTTATTCCCAAGCTGGGCAAGCAGCAGACGGCCAGATTAGGTTGTATGTTAGTCGCAGCATCGATGTTGTGGGTAATTATCTCTGGATTTACACACAATCCCCTGTTTCTCCAATTGGCACTACTATTATTTGGGATCTGCTCGGGATTGGTGACTACGGGGGCAATTACACTGATGCTCGATCTAACTGTCCCCGAAACTGCTGGGACATTTATCGGTGCATGGGGTTTGTCGCAAGCTCTAGCCAAAGGTTTTGCCACAGTTTTTGGTGGTGTAGCTTTAGATCTGGGCAAGTCGTTTGCGCCGAATCTGACGCTGGCTTACGGCTTTGTCTTTTGTCTGCAAGCACTAGCGATGATCGTAGCGGTGAAATTGCTCGACAGGGTGAATGTCCGCGAGTTCCAGACGACGGCCAAGGATGCTGTCAAGTCAGTAATTGCGGCAGATTTGGATTAGAGATTGAGAATATATTAGATAGAGATCGCGATGATACTCATTACTTCGTTCTAATTATTTTCCTATCGCTTTGAATAGCAGAATGTAGGGTAATGCTTGTATTCATGAGAATCTCAACTAATATCGAAGATCGGCTGAATTAAGGTCATATCATAAGGCGATCGACATTTCGCCCACTTTCTGTTATGTTTAAACAATTGTTTGAATTTTATCCTTAAATTCAAACAACTGGTTAAAATTATATTGGTATAGTGTCGATGCTCAATTATGACTAGCGGCTTTACAAGACAGGAAACGATTGCTCTGACAGGGATTGGCTCTGGCAGGCTCAGTTACTTCGATCGGACAAAGTTAATAGTGCCGCTGAAGTTTGGGAATCCCAAGCATCCAAAAGTCGTCTATGGCTGGCAGCAAGTAATTGAGATCAAGACCATTGAACGGCTGAGAGAGGAATTATCACTTCAGGAGATCCGCAAAGTACTTAAATTTTTGAAAGCGCGGGATTATGAACCTGCTTTCTTCGTACATAAGCTGGTCTTTGTCAACAACCAGCTCTATCTGATTGAAGATCTGCGGGATTTTGGGTTAACCGTGCTGGAGGCTTCAGGCAATGGCAAAGGACAAGTTGTGATTCATGAAGTTGGGACTATTGGTGACATTATTACCGAACTGACGCAAGAAGCAGAAAAACATCATGTGCTTGATTTCGAGAAACGGATCGGGATTACTTTAGTAGGATAGGTGGTAAGAGGGATCGAAGTGTTTAGCTCATCATTATTGGAAGCGGCTGTACAAACTGTTCAAAGTATTTGGCAAATAGAGCCAGTGCGGGGAATTCGGATGCCAGAACCCAATGCCCAGCAAACAGTCGATCTCGATCTGCTCTGGACTGACGGTGGTTTGCGTCCGAGAGCGAACAATCTAGCTTTCTTAATTCAGCAGATTAATCAAAGAGATTTAGAGCTATGGAAGCAACGATTAAAAGCATGGACGATTCGTGGCGGTTTGCTAGTTTCTTCAGATGAACTCTATCTTGTACAACCAAGATCTGATGCTTCCGGCGAGTTAGAGCAAACAATATTAGATTTAGATACTTTACGTGAAACGTTAGTATCACCCAAACCTCATCTGTTCACGCCGAAGGCACTGGCAAAACTTCGGCAAGGGCAATTATCGCTTGCAGATTTAGAAGAAGAAGTTTCTGAGCGGAGTTTTTCATTTTTAGATCGCCAACAACAACGACTTGGTGATTCATTTCAAGAAGGGATTGATGCGGCATTAAAATTAGTAGATTCTACTAGTTCTAGTTCTTCACGTTCTGAAATCAAGGGGCATACGATCCGCTTTGCAATTGCATACTTGGGAGCAAGGATTTTACAAGACAAAAATTTCTTTGGTTCTAGTAATATTATCAAAGCTGAAGATCCACTTGGTTTACTCGATCGAATGGTAGAAGTTACTAATGGCTTCTTTCGCCGTGCTAGAACTTCTGCTGACTATGTACCCGATCGAGTTCGTCAAGAATTAGCTCTATACATGGGGAATCGAGTTAGTTTTGTACTAACCGATCATCGTGATGTTGGAAGGTTATATGAAGAAGCAATCAAGAAATTGCCTAGAGAATTGGGTAGTGATGATTGGGGCGATCTCAACCGTCACTATACACCTGTAAAACTGGCAGAGCGAATGCTAGAAGCTTTGCCAATAGAGCGGTTGCGTCCAGAAGAAAGATATATTTTCGATCCAGCGGCTGGTTCGGGCAGTTTGATATTGGCTGCTACCTCCAGACTGGCTGGAATGAGAGATATTCCAACAGGTGAAGATCGCAAAGAATATTTAAGAAGTCATGTATTAGCAAATGATTTAGATCGTTACGCAAATTTAGTAGCACAGCTTCGTTACTTTCTTGCCAGCGAATCGCTCGGCATTGCCAGCGAAACATCTAAAATCGCAGATATTTTGCCTTTCCCATCTTCGTTTACAATCGAAGACTATCAAAGATTTTCAAAAGAAAACTTTGTTATACGCCCACGTATCATTGTTGCAAATTCACCATTTGCGATCGAGGGCAATATCCAAAAATCTGCTGCTTTCGTCGAACAGGCTACCAATTGGCTTCAAGATGGCGATCAATTTGCCTTTGTCTTGCCAAGTTCCTTTTTAACTGGCGGTAATAAATTTGATGTTGCGACTGTGAGAGAAAGTTTATCATCAAAATGTCAACTATTTGAGATTTGGCAATGTCCAGTTGGTACTGTCGGAGTGAATGCTAGACAGGATGTTTGTATTGTTTCTGGTGTTATAGAAAAGTCCAAACATTATAATGCTATTGCCAAAAAAGTTATTTCCGAAGCAGAAGCTCCTTCAATGCGAGAAAATGGATATTTAGGTTCTTCATGGCTGATAAAAGACAATCTTGGTAGTGATTGGTCTAGTGGTGTAGCTCCGCAAATTAGTCTATCTGTTTCTACTATCTCACTTGGTAATCTCTTTTTCATATTTAATGGTGTAAAACATCGAACAGGACATCCTCCCGTTGCACAATGCCCTGAGAACAGATTATGTAAACCAACATGGCGAATGAGTTGGGGTGGCAATAATGCTCTTTGGGCAGACCCCGCCAAAGTAGATCGCCAACAGCAATGGGTGATATATGATGATATTTCTTTAGAAAGCCCTAGATACAGTGTTGCCCATCTATTTGATAAAAATAAAATTCTTGTTGGTCGTATAGCTAATACTGCATCGACAAGACCTATTACAGCACATTTAGATACTGAGGGTTTTTACCCTAATAATAGTATCTGGTGCATACTTCCTATTGAGGAAGCTCAGAAAAATAATCCAAATTATGGTTCAAATGAACAACCAGAAAATTGGGGAAATTTCAGTTTACAAGACAAGCGGCTATGGCTTCTAGGAATACTAGCCTCAGATTTGGCAGCGGAGTTATCCATGCCGGGACGAGACAAGATTAACTTGACTAAGCCTATTCTTTTGCAATTGCCGTTGCCTGCATTTGTAGATAAACGTCTGATCGAGAAAACTGCTCAGATAATTCATCTAGAACAAAATCACGGATCTTTGCAAGATCTGGAGTTGCTACGCCAAGAACTAAATATATTGGTGGAAGAATCCTATGGAAATCCTATTTGGAAAAAGCCTCAACGAACAGGTAAATCAGCAGAACTAAAAGCTTGGAAAGTAGAACAAAATATTCAAACTAAAACTACAATCGGTCAAGTATTAGAAATTTCAGAGGATTGCAGTCAAATCTACATGTATATCAGTAGACTCATGGACGATGATGATACTGATGGCGTATGGATTCCTTTGCCTCAAGAAGTACCTGGATGGGCATTAGATGGAACTCCTTTTGAAGCAGAATTAAGCCATGATGTAAAAACATTTGAGCAACTTATCGAGCGTCCTTGGGCTTTAAGACGGTTTCGGCATACACCTCGCCCTTATCTCTCCGATAATGAGTTAGACGATTTCTTAAAACTTCCAGAATTAGAGGTTGCATCGTGACTTGCCAACTTACCTTTTTACCTGTTGGCAATGCAGATAGTATTGTGATTCAAACCGACAACTCGTTAGTGGTTGTCGATCTTGGGAATCTGAATGTTTTAGAGGAATGGCTAGAAAAGCATGAAATATCTAAGATAGACAGAATTTATATCACTCATGCTCATGGAGATCATTTCCCATCATTAATTAGGCTAGCAAATTTCATTTCTACTTGGAATAGTAAGATATCCATCGGCAAGATTCATTTACCCTACAAGGTAATAGAGATTGCGCGTAAAAAGATTTTAGCTAACACAGCTAATTCTAAAAATGGATCGCTTAATTTGGCATTGCAACGTATTAAAGAATGGAGTGATAGCCGTGCCGTAAAGCTTTCTCCAATCGTCAGAGATGGTGAAGAATATTCCGAAGGATTAATAAAGATTGAGGCTTTGCATCCCAGCCAATTCTATGTTGAGAATCACCTTGCAATCAGTGGTAGTAAACTCAATGAAATCTCTATAGTCTTACAAATTAGCTACGGTGATTTTTCTGCGTTGCTGCTCGCTGATATTGAGGGAGCAGGACTGACAGATTTACTGAGATTCCTACAAAATAGCTCAGACAGTACAATATTTAAAACCAATATTGTAAAAATACCTCATCATGGAGCCTATCCTCCAAACGGTAACGAACTGAAAGATTTACTAGCTTTGGTTGATGCTGAAATTGCCATCTTGTCTGTAGGCAGCAAAAATCCTTATGGTCATGTTGAGCCAGCACTATTCAATGCTTTAATAGAATTGCAAAATAATAATACCCAACGACTCAATAAATTTATCTGTACCGAGGTTACACGGACTTGTATCCATTCAAAACTAGAGCGATCGAGCATGGGTAAATCGGGACTCTCTACTCCCCAAAAATGTGCGGGAGAGATCGTTATTATTACTAATAATTTAGGTGAATGGCAGTTGAAAACTGAGATGACGAATCACTCAGCGAAAATCGCCAGTTTGTCTCATGCTGCTTGTGATGGACGTGTGGACATAAGCTGATTTATCTATCGATCGAACTACCAATGATAACTGTAGGTCAGCAACAAGTGAGGAAAATTTCTTGAATTATTGGTTAATGAAGTCCGAACCGGATGTCTTTGGGATTGACGATCTCGAACGAGATCGATTTACTATTTGGGATGGCGTCCGCAATTATCAGGCGCGCAATTTTCTCAAATCCATGGCAGTTGGCGATTTAGCCTTTTTTTATCACTCAAATACCAATCCGCCTGGGATTGTCGGCTTGATGCAGATCGTCGCCGCGCAAGTAGTCGATCCGAGTCAATTCGATCCCGATGGTGACTACTACGATCCCAAATCCACCAAAGCTGCTCCCCGCTGGCATACTGTCAAAGTTGAATTCGTTCGCAGTTTTGATGCGCAGATTACCCTGGCGACATTAAGAGAGCACTTTACACCCGATCGATTATTAGTTGTCAAACAGGGCAATCGGTTATCGGTGATGCCCATTCTCGATCGCGTTGCTGAGGAGATTTTAGAGCTAGCCTAGAGTAGTGATGGATGTTAGTTGAGATCGGTTGGCGGGGAACTATAGCAGATAGTATCTCATCCCCTCGTCCCGAAGCCGCAATCGCTATGACTCCACTACCTACCTCGTCCTTCGAGCCAACTGTTGAAGTTAATGCTCAGGCAATTACCACCGCACTCAATCGCAAATTCAAATCTCAAGCGATCTTTGCTACTGTCAAATTCGACTCCGAACTAGAAATCTCGCTCGCTGGCTTATCCATTCCGAACCCCCAACAGATGACGAAGATCGTCGCGCAGGTATTGGGCGAACTCCAATTGCCCGCACAGACAGTCAAAGTATTTGGCCAGCAAACCGAGGCGACAGAGCCGAATTGGGAACGCGATGTCGAGATCGAACCGATTGCTAGATTCGGGGCTAATCAAGATAGGGATGCGGAACTAGCTGTCGATGCTCCTGCGGAGCGGCTTCGCCAGCAGGAAGAACCCGCACCAGCAGTATGTCCAGACAACAACATGACGCTGGCAATTTTGGCGACCGTTTTAGGGGTATTACCGTTAGGTTTAGTGGCAATTTCCTATGCCAGTCAGGTGGGATCTAAACACAATAATGGTGATAATCTAGCAGCAACTAAATATGCTAATAATGCTAAACGATTGAGTGTTGTCAGTCTGAGTATTTCTGGGGCAATGACTGCTTTAATTGTTCTGGCTGTAATCTTACCGTTATTTATCGGTGGTGGCTATCGTAGTAAAATCAAGCAAGAAAAAGCCGCTCAAAAATACGCCCAAACAGTCATGAAAGCTAAATTGGATGAATTAGCAGTGGCGAATATGAATGATAATAAGGCTGGTGTTTCGACCGAACTGCGTACTAGTCCGCCGCCCGATAGTGGCTATACATTTACGGGTGAAACTCTCACCGATAATGTCGCCCATCGCAATCATTTCAAGATTGTCGCGACTCCCAGTAGTACTAATCTCCATAGTTTTGTGGGGTTTGTCTACACAGTCGAGCAAGGTGATAAATGGTTTGTCAAAGCTGATGCCTGTGTGAGCAAATCCACCAGTTTGTTCCCACCAGCAGTAACGATCTCTAATGGTGCCGTTGCTTGCGATGCCAACTCAAAACTAGCTTCCGAATCAGAAAATTAATCTTCACAACTAATTCTCAAGACTTATAAGGAGGGAAATAAGGGGAGTAAGCGGATGACTCGTCAGCAGGTGTTCATTCGGGTGAAGGCACGGGCAGATGAATTGGATGTCAAGCCACCGTCACACATGACGGTGTATCGGATACTGCAACCAATTATCGTTGGCGTAGCCTCTCCATCAGGAGAATCGACAAGAGAAAGCAAAAAGTATTCGTAGCCCAGGCTGGCGGGGCGATCGATTATCTGTTAAAATCCGTGATGGCAAGGATTTGACGATCAAGCACAGCAATCAAGTTTGGCAGTGCGACCACACACCAGCCGATGTGTTATTGGTCGATGCAGAAGGGAAATTATTGGGTCGTCCGTGATTAACTACGGTGATTGATAGTTATTCGCGGTGCATTGTGGGTATTAATCTGGGCTACGATGCGCCGAGTTCTCAAGTAGGATCATTAGCACTGCGTCATGCGATTCTGCCCAAGCAATATGGTGTGGAATATTGACTCTCGACGGCAATACTCTTAGAACATCACTGATTTGTGACGACTGCTACAATACCGAGCGGCACGGAGTGGTGAGATCGATTTTTAATACAACTCCTCATCAGGTAGCAGTCATGCGAAAAGACGGCAATGTATACAGTTCGTGCCTTCGGTACGCGATTGGACTCCTGACCTCACTTTCCATCTGCCAAGTTTCAACCACGTTTGCTCAGGAAACTAAAAAGCCGCCAATATTATTTGGGACGAATGTAGCGACACTATCGCTGAACAACCTCATTATCGGCGGGCGATGGCACTACACCCGTGCATATCGTTTTCGAGCCAGGAAGTCTGGCTCGCTCTCGGCGATCCGCGTATATTGGATCTACAAATTTTCAAAGGCTGGGTACCACTCGGGAACTGGAGGTGTCATCCGAGTTAGCGTTCGACCAGATGATGGCAGCGCAGCGCACTTGCCATCTAGTAAAGTACTTAGTGCCAGTGATGTCAGGATGAATCTTTGTACCCCTAAAGAGGTAGCAGCAACTGGAAAACGGATCGATGGTGCTTGTGGCAGTGAGGGTCTGTTCAACCGCGATGGGGTCAGGATGACGTTCGAGCCGATCGAATTCAAGCCTGGAACCTATCTTAAAAAGGGATCTGTATACCACGTAGTTTTTGAGAATATCGATCGCGATCCGACGACAAACTGGGTTAGTGTTGACGGATTATTCCACCCCGACGGGATCGGTAGGCTGCTAAATCATCTTTCACCGCCGGACGGACTCACGGTGCTATCTCGCGCTGGAACTGCAAAGTGGGATGAGTCGAGTAAGACGCTGCCGATCGTCTCTATCATGCTCGACGGTGGCAAGCAACATCCAGCAACCGGAGGAAGTGAGTTCGGATTAGGCTATGTCGGGGGATGGGGTTCCTGGAATTCGATTCCCGCTGTAACTAATATCGTGGCTGCACGACAGACGTTCGCCACAGATCGCCGTCGCAGCATCACCGAAGTCAACGTTTATCTCGGACATATCGCGGGTGTCGGAAATGTTTCGATCGAACTTCGAGACGCTCGGGGGCAGATCCTACGCTCCGCCAATGTTTCGAGCGATCGGTTTCCCAGTCTTGATGCCTGTCCGTGGCGTAGCTACTTCGGCTCGACACCCGATCCAGACGCATCTTGCGGGATCTGGGTGCGACGCGTCCTCAGCCCCCCGCTCATTATCGATGCCGGAACACACTACTCCCTGGTCGTTCGGGGAAATGGATCGGCTAGATTTGCAATGCACCTTGTTGAAAAAGGACTTAGTTACGGTTTTGGCAAAGCGACAGTATTTAGCAACGGATCTTCGGATATGTCCTCAGACGGCGGGGTAACATGGCAGCCGTGGGTGATTTGGGGAAATAATCGAGATGATGCCGACCTTCAATTTTATCTTCGATAAGAATAGCTTAGCTCTTAGCTTATGTGGCGGATGGCTGCAAGTACTATGTAGCGTGTTATACACAGACACCATAGTGAGCTTCAAAAAATCTGTATATAGTGCTACAGATTATGGAGGTGGTCAGAATACCCCCAGTTCGATCGAGAAACTGCTAACTTGGGTAGCTAAAAAGGATTGTTTAGTGCTCGGTTGCCACCAATTTTTGAGTGGGGATGAAGTTTCTGCGCGCTCGATGTATCATTATTGTGTAGTAAGTGCCGCGATCTAATTACAAGTGACGATCGAGATCCAGACTTGGCAACTTTTGCTAAAGCTAATCGCAATCTATCTGACGAGCAACTCGATCGCTCCGAGCAATCCTTACTGCGGTTAGTAGCTCGATCGCACTGAAATAAGCCAAGGAAGATAGTTATTGTTGATGACATCGCAATCGGTCGAGCGAGCGAGCGCAACCGCACTTAGTTTTGATAAAGTGTACTCGATCGCCGCTGAGATCTTGTCTGGGATAGAATTTAGTGCTAACGTATCCAAGCGATTGAGATTTCAGCGATTATTTAGTTTTATTACTAAAGTCACAATGCTGTCTTAGTATAGCAAATTTATTAATTTTGCATAAACAATAAGTTGCAATCTTGTTATTTTGGTGATATTGGCGGTAAAATACAAGCTTTAATTACCGTTTTAGCTAATATACTTATCGAGTATTTTTACTAATATTGATAATTGACAGAGAGCGAATTTATCTAGTACGATACAAATATTTAAATTTTGTAACTTTCGCTTCAGACAATTTAGCTCTAATGGTGAACAAATTAAATTTCTAGCTAGCGATCGGATTTAATTTCAAATCTTCAAATTGATAATCACTCAGATTTATTATTGCCTAAGTATTTAAGTTTTGTCATTAATTTAATTCATAGATATTTGCTAAATTTATTAATATCAAGATCGAGACATTGCCGATAGTCATCCGTAATATCTCAGCCGATGGATAATTATAATAATAATCAAATCCGATCGGTACTTGAAAACGATCTGATTAAATCTAGATAATTTATCTTTTTCTAAATAAATGTTTTAGTTTGAGAGATTGTAATTCAGTAAGAAACACATTTCGATTCAAAGATCGGCTCGATTGGATGGCGGAAGTAATATTCCGTGACTTATGTGATACTTGATTTGAAGACAATTAATATTGAATTCAATAATTTTTTTCAGATTTTAAAATAAAACAAGTAAATAGGTGTAAATCTTGCAGCTCTTTAATTGGCTCAAACCTGGATGATGAGCAGCTTATGTAGTGAGATATTCTAGATTAGATCGTGGTTATTTATTTATACCGTGGAATTTATAAATTGATATTTTCCCTGTACACACTCGAATTAAATCCTGATTAAAGGACGAAACAAATATCAGGCAATGTTTTTAGCGACTAAATTATTAGAATCGATAGGAGTATTTTTTGAGTATGGTACTTGCAGTTAGTAATAGCACTGAGAAAACCGTATCAAATAAAGATAAAGAAGAAATAATCTCGAAAATTGCCGATCGATCGGCGATCGTCGGGGTAGTAGGATTGGGCTATGTTGGCTTACCATTTGCCGTTGAGAAAACTAAAGTTGGATTTCAGGTGATCGGCATAGAGCTAAATCCAAAGCGCGCAGCAGCAGTAAATGCTGCCAAAAATTACATTGGTGATGTTGATGATGCGGAGTTAACGCAGGCAGTTGAAAATGGTCAATTAATTGCTGTCTCCAGTTTTGACTGTATTCCAGATTTAGATGCGATCGTGATTTGCGTACCTACGCCATTGACGAAGAATCTCACGCCCGATCTGAGTTATATCAAAAGTGTTACCGAACAAATTGCGCCATTCTTGAGACGAGGACAATTAATTACTTTAGAATCTACTACCTATCCAGGTACGACTGATGAGTTGATGCGGCCGATTCTCGAAACGGGCAGTGGGTTAACGCAGGGAATCGATTTTTTCTTGGCATACTCACCGGAACGGGTAGATCCAGGAAATCAGCGGTACACAACTAAAAATACCAATAAAGTTGTCGGCGCATCAGATCCAGATTCTTTAGAGGTAGTAACTTATTTTTATCAACAAACAATCGATCGCGTCGTCCCTGTTAGTAGTGCTAAAGCGGCAGAATTAGTCAAAGTATTTGAAAATATCTTTAGATCCGTAAATATCGCGCTAGTCAATGAACTAGCGATGCTATGCGATCGGATGGATCTCAATGTATGGGAAATATTGGATGCGGCTAATACCAAACCATTTGGGATTATGTCATTCTATCCTGGCCCTGGAGTAGGCGGACATTGCATTCCACTCGATCCCCATTATTTAGAATGGAAAGCCAAGGAATACAACTTCAACACTCGATTTATTCGGCTGGCGGGGGAAATCAATCGTTCCATGCCCGAATATGTAGTTCACAAAGCAACCAAGCTGCTCAATTATCAAGGGCTAGCGACATCCAAGGCGCAGATCTTGTTTTTGGGAGTAGCTTACAAAAAAGATATCGACGATTGGCGCGAATCGCCAGCCGTGCAAGTGATGCAATTGCTCCAGCGAGAAGGGGCAAAGATCGGCTATTACGATCCGTTTGTACCTTTTTTGACCGTGGATGAACACCCGTTAATGTCTGCTAAGGATATGGATACAGCTATTGCCCAAGCCGATCTAGTCATCATCACTACAGATCATAGTCAGGTGGATTACGGCGCGGCGATCGGTCTTGCCAAAGCAATTCTAGACACTCGGGGAATTACTCGGAAGTTAGCAGATCCCGATCGCAAAGTCGTGTTGTTGTAGTCATAGTCATCCACTGGATATGGTGGTCTCAGTCCATTTGGATGAGACCACAACAGTGAAAGTTGCAAGTGCGTTGACTCAAGGAGAAGAGAAAAATATGCGATCGATAATTGTGGTTGGTGCCGGAAATTGGGGTAAGAATCTGATCGCCAATTTCCATGCTTTAGATGCGCTGGCGGGAGTTGTGGAAGTCGATGCAACATTGCGCCAACAAGTGGAGAGTTGTTATCCGGCGGTCGTTGTCTATGCTGATTTTCAGCAAGCACTCCTGGAGACTAGTGCCATGGGAGTGGTAATTGCTACTCCCGCACCCACACATTACGATCTCGCGATGCGTGCGTTGGCTGCGGGAAAAGATGTGTTTGTCGAAAAGCCAATTGCACTCACCCAGGCAGCAGCTCGATCGCTCGCAGAGTTTGCCGACAGTAGCAATCTCGTGTTGATGGTAGGGCATTTGCTCTTATATCAACCCGCAATCGCCTGGATGCGCGATTATATTGCTGCTGGCAAATTGGGTAATGTCCGCCGAGTTGTCGCTCAACGCGCAAAATTGGGCAAGGTGAGATCGACCGAAAATGTGTGGTGGTCGTTCTCGCCCCATGATGTTTCGGTAGTCTTAGAACTATTGGACAGACCCAAGTTGAAGCGTGTCACAGCCACCGGAGAATCCCTGTGCCAACCAGGAATTGCCGATGATGTTCATGTGGAGTTAGGTTTTGAGAATGGGAGGACCGCTCATATTCATGCGTCATGGTGTTGGCCGACTAATCAACGGCAAACGATCGTCATCGGCGATCGCCAAATGTTGGTCTATGACGAAGTTGCCCAAACGGTCACCATTCACGACCAGAATATCGATGCAAACTTAAACCATCACGATCGTGGCACCCAGATCGTCCCTGTTGCCGCAACAGATCCGCTGAAGTTAGAGTGTCAGCACTTTCTTGATTGTCTCGTTTCTCGTCAACGTCCCAAAACCGATGGCTGGAATGGCGTAGCCGTGGTTGAGGTGTTGGAAAAGGCACAGCAAGCGATGGATCGCGCTAGTTTGGCTAAGCCGGACTTCGCAACCCTGCTTAACCAAGAGGATTTAGGGGGAGGTATGACAACTCAAATTGATTATTTCGCCCATCCATCAGCGGCGATCGATCCGGGTGCAGAGATTGGAACGGACACCAAAATCTGGCATTTTTGCCATGTATTTGGTACGGCTAAGATCGGCAAGAAGACGATCGTCGGTCAAAATGTGTCGATCGCCGATCGAGTGGTAGTCGGTGATTTCTGCAAGATTCAAAATAACGTGTCCCTCTACGAAGGCGTAATCCTCGAAGACTACGTATTTTGTGGGCCGAGCATGACATTTACCAATGTCAAAACACCAAGATGTGAATACCCGCGCAATACTAGTACCAATTATCATCGAACGTTGGTGAAACGGGGTGCGAGTATTGGCGCAAATGCCACGATTGTCTGTGGGGTGACATTACACGAATATGCTTTTGTTGCTGCTGGTGCGGTGGTAACTAAGGATGTTCCAGCCTATGCGATGGTGGCAGGGGTACCAGCAAAGATTATTGGTTGGATGAGTGCCTATGGCGATGTCTTGGAATTTGACGATCGTGGGATCGCGGTTGATACCCAGAGTGTTAGGTATCAACAACAATCGGCTTCAGAAGTTCGACGACTAGACTAAATATCGACAAAGTATCTGCTAGCTAAATAGAGGTAATCGAGCAGTGAACATCACATCATTAGGACATGCAGGATTCTTAGTAGAAACGCCATGTTGTTTATTTTTAATGGATCCTTGGTTAACCTCAACCGGAGCATATGATGCGGCTTGGTTTCAGTATCCTTGCAACCACCATCTCGAACAACCTCTTTTGGATCGGTTAAAAAATAGCAATAAGTCTTTGTACGTTTACCTTTCCCACGAACATCAAGATCATTACGATCTCGAATTTATCAGCAAAATATCGGATTTTAACCCAAATTTTATCTTACCGCAGTTTTATACCAAGGCTTTTGAGTCGATCGCTCAATTCTATCCAGCGGATAACATTACCTACTTAGCCGATCGCCAAACTCTAGCAAGAGCAGACTTCTCGGCAACTATTTTCATAGAGGAATCAGGACTCAATCGGGATTCCGCCATTTTATTGCAAGCTCAAGGATGCTCTTTTTTAAATCTCAATGATTGCAAGATATTCGATCGGCTTAACGATCTCAAAAATATCAAAGTTGATGTGTTCACCGCTCAATTTTCAGGAGCTACTTGGCATCCTATTTGTTATAAGTATAACGTCGATGAGTATCGGTCTATTTCTGCAAGCAAACGCTTGAGAAAATTCAAGAATGTCGCTAGGGCGATTGATGTTTTACAACCAGCGATATTTATCCCATCTGCTGGCCCCTGCTGCTTCTTAGATAACGATCTCTTCTATTTGAACTTTGACGATCGTGGCATATTTCCGACTTCAGAAGAGTTTTTAGATTGGCTAAATGAAAACACAAAGCTGTCCGATACTCACAATGTTCATCTTTTGCCTGGAGATCGGTTAACACTACCTGATGGTAACATCGAAATTACCGAACAGCCTTTTGGCTATCGCCATCGATCGAAGCAAGAGTATCTATTAGCCTACGAAAGAAAAATTATCAGTTCTAGGCAGTCTTTATTCACTCGATTCACTGCAACTAATCCAATAATTATTTTTCAGCAGCTTCGACATGAATTGCAACTAAAATGCCAAGAGATTGGCATAATCACAGTCGAGGATCGTTATCTTTATTTTGGATTAAACGAGCTACCCAATCTGTTTTGGAAAGTCAATTTACAACAGCAAACTGTTTCAGAAACTCAGGAAATTGGCGAACTAGACTTTTATTCGATTGTTGCTCCAGCTTGGCAGGTAGAAAAAGTCCTAAATCGTGAAATGCATTGGGAGGACTTTTGCTTGAGTTTTCGATCGCAGTTACAGCGAGTTCCAGATACTTATTCCATAATTTGGAACCTATTTCTCTTTCGTAACCCAGATGAACTAGCATGGGCTGTAGCATCACTTAAAACACTCGATCGCAAGAATAATACTTGTATTTCTGTGGTCTGTTCTACCACAGCTAAGGAATGGAAAATCAATCGATATTGCCCTCATCAAGGTGCCGATTTAGTAAATGCCCAGATCGAAGATAGTCGGTATCTGATCTGTCCTCGTCATGGTTGGAAATTCGATCTGGAAAATGGAGGAAGATTAACTCCCAATGGAAATTTTTCAGTCAATGTAAAACAATTACTGGCAGTGGATAGAACTCGATCGTAAACATGATTATCTAGATTAAATAATTTAATAGAAAATAAACCAATGATTGCTACTCACAAACATATTCCGATCCTAGACCTAAAATCTCAATATCATAGTATCAAAACTGAAATTCATGCAGCGATCGATCGCGTGTTAGAATCCGGTGCTTTTATTATGGGACCGGATGTGAAGTTATTCGAGCAAGAAGTTGCCGAATATCTCGGCGTTAAACACGCGATCGGGGTAAACTCTGGTACAGATGCGTTAGTAATTGGCTTGCGGGCATTGGGAATTGGGGATGGGGATGAAGTAATTACTACGCCTTTTTCCTTTTTTGCTACGGCTGAATCGATTAGTAATGTGGGTGCGAAGCCAATATTTGTCGATGTTGATGCTAATACTTTTAATATCGACGTCAGCAAAATCGAGTCCCAGATTACCCCACGTACTAAGGCGATTATGCCAGTACATCTTTATGGTCGTCCGGCAAATATGGGTGAGATTAGGGCGATCGCGACTAAATATCAGCTCAAGATCGTTGAGGATTGTGCCCAATCTTTTGGGGCAACATATCAGGGAAAACAGACAGGATCGATCGGCGATGTGGGCGCGTTTTCCTTCTTCCCTTCCAAAAATTTGGGAGCATATGGGGATGGGGGATTAATAGCGACAAATGACGATCGAGTTGCCGAATTAGCCCGGATGCTCCGCGCTCATGGTGCTCGGAAAAAATATCACAACGAAATTATTGGCTACAATTCTCGCCTCGATACTTTACAAGCAGCGATTTTGCGGGTGAAGTTGCCGCATATCGACAGGTGGAATCAGGGGCGACGACGAGTAGCCACAGCTTATCAAGAATTACTAACAAATCTACCAGGGATAATCGCGCCAGCAGTGACTGATGGTCATGTGTTCCATCAATATACAATTCGCGTAACCGATCGCCAACGCGATCGAGTGCAAGCAGATCTTGCTGCCCAAGGAATTGGCTCAATGGTTTACTACCCCATTCCCCAGGATCGATTGCCTGTCTATCACGGGTTATACGAGCGGAATCAGATGAGCGATCGTTTGTCTGGAGAGGTACTAAGTTTGCCGATTTGGGCAGAGATGGATATTAGTACAGTCGAAAAAATTTGCCTCGAACTTCGCAGATGTCTAGCATGAAAATTAATTATCGAGCAATCTATCTCTCGATCGAAAGTATATTACTTTATTTAGCTAAGAGTGGTTTTCTGAAAAATGCTGCAAAATTAGTAGGAGCTACAGCATTATCTCAGATTGTATTAATCCTAGCATCGCTAGTTTTAACTAGAATTTATACGCCTAAAGATTTTGGCGTTTTAGCGATTTTCACCTCCCTCACGATCCAAATGCTTGTATGTGCGAGTCTTCGGTATGAATGGGCAATTCCTTTACCTCAAGAGGAGGAAGTCGCCACCGATCTATTAGTTTTGTGCCTGATACTTAATTGTGCGATCGCGCCATTGGTGGCGATCTTTGTGATACTGGGCGGGCACCAAATTGCTGTTGCGGTAAATTCACCAGCTCTGGAACCTTTCCTCTGGTTGTTACCCATTGTGATATTACTTGGCGGCTGGTATCAGTCACTTAGTTATTGGACTTTGCGGAAAAAAGAGTTTGGCTTACTGGCTCGTACCAAACTTGCTCAAAGTGTTTGGACAACTGGAAGTCAAATTGCCATCGGCTTTACAACTCAAGGCCCATTAGGCTTGCTGGTGGGATCGGTACTCAACAATGTGGTTGGAACTATATCACAAGCTTTATTCTTCTGGCATCATTCCCGAACCGAACTCCAAAATTTATCAGTTAGTAGATTAGTTTTAATTAGCCGTAGATACTTTAAATTTGCGATGCTAACGCTAGTTTCATCGGTTATCCAAGCTTCCGGTTCGACTGCGCCTAGCTTATTACTTGCTTTTTTTTACGATCCTAAAGCCGCTGGGTTCTTTGCGTTAGCACAACGAGTAAATAGTATTCCGACGATGTTAGTCGGAACCTCTATTTCGCAAGTTTTCCAAGCTCATGCTGCCGAGTCAATCCGTAAAGATCCACGAGAACTCAAGCGTTTATTCACTCGTACCAGCCTATTATTATTTGTCAGCAGCTTATTTTTAAGTTTAGGACTATTATCGAGTCCCTATTTTTTCCCCATCATCTTCGGTGATGCCTGGAAAGAATCTGGCATTATGGTGCAATATATGTCACCAATGTTCGTAGGATCGATGACGATCGGACCACTGACTTTACTCGAATGGGTGGAAAAACAAGACTGGATGATTCTATGGAATACTATTCGCTTAATTTTGCTGGGACTAGGATTTTGGTTAGCTCATTTTAATAACTTGTCATCAATAATGGCGATCGCTATCTTGAGCATAATTACTACTATCATGTATGTTGTACTACTTATTATGAATATTTACGCAATCAATTTACTCATTGTTGGTCAATCTCATCAAGTATTAGCAGATGAATAATAAATTAACAAAGTTGGCTTTTTCCATTAATATAAGGAAGCACTTATGAAGTTAGAATCAAGGGATAAAAATATCATTAACTCCGATCGTTGGAAGGGTTTTTGGGAACAGCAGAGTACACCATTGCATCATTTTAACAATGAAAAATGGTATCATTTCTACGCGCAAGAAATCAATCTATTATTAGATGCTCTTGAATATACTGGTGGTTCTGTGCTAGAAACTGGTTGTGGCAATGGAGCTTTATTTGAATATTTAAATATCAATAAAAATGATTATATTGGCACCGATATTTCTGAAGCAATGCTTGATATTTTCAGAGCAAAGTATCCACAGGTAAACTTGGTTTGTGCAGACGCTGCTAGTCATATTGTCGATCGTCAATTTTCCTTAATTTATAGTAATGGTGTCATTCAATATCTGAAATCAAAACAATTAGATTCATATATTCAAAACTCCTTATCAATGCTAGAGCCAGGTGGAATCATGCTGGTAGGTAATATTTTGTGGAACAAAAGCAAGGCTGATTTCTACTCAAAGCGTTACTTGCCAGGAGAGTTATCACTACAATTTTCCCAGGGGAGTAAATTTGTATATTTAAAAAATACGATCAAACAATTTGTGGGTAAAGATTTCTTAGGCTATTGGTACAGCCCAAGTGATTTTCTGAAATATCAGAATGAAAATGTTCGAGTTTACGTGTTTGGTTCGTTGTTTCATGCTTACCGATTTTCTGTAGGGATTGAGAAGCTATCATGACAAAAAATTGTATTTTTGAGGAGTCATGGTGGTTAGATGCAGTAGCTCCCAATACTTGGGATGCTGTAGAAATAGATAAAGATGGCAAGGTGGTAGCACGCCTTCCTTATGTAGTCAAGAACAAAATGGGATTAACGTTATTGACTATGCCCAAGCTTACCCCGTTATTAGGTCCTTGGTTACAAGAGTCAACTGCTAAATATAATAAACAGTTGGCACAAGAAAAAGATCTATACGGTGCCCTGATTGAAAAACTACCTCCTTATGATTATCTAGTTCTAAATTTTCATTACTCAATGACAAGCTGGTTGCCATTTTATTGGCATGGATTCAAACAAACTACTCGTTATTCTTATGTCCTAGAAAATATCCAGGATTTAGATCTAGTGTGGGCTGGATTTCAAGAAAATATTCGGCGAGAGATCCGCAAAGCTCAAAAAAAAGTTATAGTTCGCAAGGATTTAGATGTTAATAAGTTTCTCGATATCAACTTACTTACTTTCCAAAGACAAGGAAAGAACTTACCCTACAGTCGTGAGTTAGTTCAGAATTTAGATGCTGCTTGCGATCGCCATCAAGCCCGTCAAATGTTTTTTGCAGAAGATCCTCAAGGACGGATTCATGCAGCAATTTATATTGTCTGGGATCGTAATTCAGCCTATTATCTGATGGGTGGCGGCGATCCAGAACTACGAAATAGTGGTGCAACTAGTTTGCTAATGTGGGAGGCAATTAAATTTGCTGCTACTGTTACTAAGAAATTCGATTTTGAAGGTTCGATTGTCGAACCGATCGAGAGATTTTTTAGAGCTTTTGGCGGGCGACAAATTCCTTATTTTCAAGTTAGTAAAACTAGTCAGCGGATGCAGTTACTTTTGTCCGGCAGAGAAATGGTTAGAGCTATTGTCAGAAAATAATCATGATTAGTATTCAAATCCCCCAAACTTACGAGAACGAACGTCGCTATATCATAACAGTGCTGTTGTGTGAATTTTTAGGTTTAGATATTGACATTCAAGTATCAAGTCGCGAGAATGTCTCGATTGCATATGAAGATCGAGAACTATTAATTGCTGATGGACTATTCAGAACGCCATTAGCTAACTGGTTACAGCCTGATTCTTTACCACAACAACCATTGCAAGTTTGGAATATAGCTAAGACCAAACTATCAGCAACGACTGTAAATCCTGAAATACCTGTTATTTATGGAGATCGCCCCGACGACCCTCAATTTTTCAATTTTTCAAGCGATCGAATATATCTCGGACTTGATATCTTTGGTTCGGCTTTCTTCATGCTGACTCGTTATGAAGAGATCGTCAAACTCGATCGAGATGCTCATTATGACTGGTTTCTGGGAACTTCATCCCTAGCCCACCTAGCAGGATTCTTAGATCGCCCAATTATTAATGAATACTTAGAAATTCTCTGGGCTTGTCTTCAAACTCTTCATCCCAGATTAGAACGCCAGCACCGAAATTTTCAAATTTATGTCAGCCATGATGTCGATGAGCCATTTAGATACGCCTTGAGCGGATTTGCTCGCTTACTGAGACGCTGCGGCGGGGATCTAGTCAATCGTCATAGTCCCGCCGCAGTAGTGCAGAGTATTTCACAATGGATCCAGGTAAAAACAGGAAATATATCTGCCGATCCTTGCAACACTTTCGATCGGCTCATGGATATCAGTGAGCGGCATCATCTCAAAAGTGCTTTCTACTTTATTACCGACCATACTGGAGGTGCTATTGATGGTAATTACAGGATCGATTCGCCGCTGATTCGCGATCTATTGCGTAAAATTCACCACCGAGGTCATGAAATTGGTTTGCATCCGAGCTATCACACTTACAAGGATGCCGCTCAAACCAAAAAAGAATTTGAAATCTTAAAGAAAGTTTGTGCCCAAGCAGGGATCGAACAAGACTCTTGGGGCGGACGCCAGCACTACTTGCGCTGGGAAAATCCCACAACCTTCCAAAATTGGGAAGATGCAGGTCTGGATTATGATTCGACTTTAGCCTTTTCCGATCTAGTTGGGTTTAGATGTGGCATTTGTTATGAGTTTCCAGTTTACAACCTGAAGACTCGTCAAGTTTTAAAACTTAGAGAGCGGCCCCTGATCGTCATGGAATGTACTGTCATTGAGAAAATGTTTATGAATCTTGGGTTAGGTGAGTCCGCTATGCAAGTTATGGCTCAATCCAAGCAACGCTGTCAGCTTTTTCAGGGCAATTGGACACTACTGTGGCACAACAATCGGTCGATCGATCGACATGAAGTAGCTGTTTACGAACAATTAATATCGTGCTGAAGAATTTGAGTAATTGAGTAGTTTGATCCAGTAAATGAGAGCTAAAAATTATGTGTGGTCTAGCAGGTATTTTTCACTTCGATCGATCCAATATCAATCCGCAACTATTGAAAAAGTTCAGCGAGGTTTTAGCTAATCGGGGTCCAGACGATCGGGGATTTCTTGGATGGTCGGGAACATCCTCAGTTCAGCTTTCCCGTCACCCTGATGAATTATCAAACTGTTGGCTGGGAATGGTTCACCGTCGGCTGTCGATTTTAGATCTCAGCCCCAGTGGTTGGCAGCCAATGGCTACACTGGATGGGCGTTATGCGATTGTGTTTAATGGGGAAATCTACAATTACCTAGAATTGCAAGCAGAACTCAAGGCACTAGGTTACATCTTTTCTTCCCACTCTGATACAGAAGTCTTACTTCATGCTTACGCGCAGTGGGGGATTCAATCTCTAAATCGCCTAGTAGGGATGTTTGCTGTTGCCATTCTAGATACGCACAAGCGTTCTATCTTCCTAACTAGAGATTGTTTTGGGATCAAGCCTCTCTACTATACTCATTGGCATAACGGATTTGCCTTTGCTTCTGAAATCAAAGCCCTGCTAAAAATCCCCAATCTTAATCGTCAGGTAAATTCCCAAAGACTTTATGATTACCTGCGCTTTAGCATCACAGATTATGGTGAAGATACCTTATTTGCCAATATTCACCAAGTTCCTGCCGCTCACTATCTGGAAGTTTCTTTAGACTACCCAACTGAATTTCAGCCAGTTCGCTATTGGCAAATAGATCGAGATCGTCGCTTAGAGGTTTCCTTTGAAGCAGCAGCACAACAGTTGCAGGAACTCTTCCTCAATAATATCCGCCTCCACCTCCGGAGCGATGTACCCGTCGGAGCCGCCCTTTCGGGAGGGATTGATTCATCCAGTATTGTGATGGCAATGCGCTACTTAGAGCCAGACTTGCAACTGCATACTTTCAGCTATATCGCCAAAAGTCCCAAGATCAACGAAGAGGGATGGGTAGATATTGTATCTCAAAAAGCTAACTCAATCTCACACAAAATCCAAGCCACGCCAGAGCAGTTAGTCGCAGACTTAGATCGCCTGATTTATCTTCAGGATCAGCCCTTTGGTAGCACATCTATTTATGCACAACATCAAGTATTTAAATTGGCTCGTGAAGCAGGAATTAAAGTCATGCTAGACGGACAAGGTGCTGATGAAATCTTAGGTGGGTACCGTCATCATTTAGGTCCAAGGCTAGCTTCCTCGATCCGCCAACGTAAGTGGGCAGAAGCAACTAAATTTTTATATAATGCATCCAAACTCCCCGATTTCGGTGCGCTACAACTAATGTTAGTAGGCGGTGGGTTACTACTACCTGAAGATATCGCCGATACAGCTAGGAATTTAGTTGGTAAGAGCTTTGCACCATCTTGGCTAAATGATACTTGGTTTATCGAACGCGGGGCAAAACTGCGTTTTTCCTTACCAATACATAGTCAAGAGATGTTGAAAGAGAAACTTCATCAAAGTCTAGAAACGGGGCTGCTTTCACTGTTACGTTATGAAGATCGCAATTCGATGGTTGCTTCCATTGAAAGTCGGGTTCCCTTCTTAACCCCTAATTTAGTTGAGTTTTTATTTTCATTACCAGAAGAGTATATTATCGCCGCTGATGGCACTAGTAAAGCTATTTTTCGACAGGCAATGCGGGGTATCGTACCAGACTTAATTTTAGACCGCCAAGATAAAATTGGTTTCGCTACCCCGGAACTTAACTGGTTGACCAGCTTACGTCCTTGGGTCGAAGAAGTGCTAAATAGCGAAATTGCCGCCCATATTCCTGCATTAAAAATAGATATCGTAAATAAAGAATGGCAGGACATACTTGCAGGACATAAACAATTTGATGCTCGGGTGTGGCGATGGATCAACTTAATTAAGTGGAGCGACCAATATGCAGTTGAGTTTGAATAGAGTGTGTGTACTTTTATTTACAGCAGTAATATTTACATTTCTAGGACTGATTCTACCTGCATATCTTTATTTCGGAACAAAAAGTTTATCGATAATTAGAAGTATTGCCTATGCAGTTTGCTGTGTTTGTACTCTCTGGGTCTTGTTAAACTCTATTTTATCAAGAAGAAGTAAATTAAGTTTGTTTTGCTATTTATTTTTATTTTTTATATTGTGGGTTTTAGTTTCATTAATAATTGCTAAAATTTATAACATAGAGGGGGTTGATAGTGATATTACTAGTACAAGTTACTGGTTGTTTGCATTAGCTCTGGGTATAAACCTAAATGAAATATCTAAATACAAATTTTTCCGATTTTTAACGTACTTATTTTGGTATTTAATTAGCTTCTTTGTAATTTCTAGTTTAGATCCTGTCACTTTACAAGCAGTTTATGGAATAGAAGATCCTCTATTTACTGGTGCTTATCAGAGAATAGGTGATACATTTGCAGTTGTGTCAATCTTATTAATAGTTCAGCAATTAAAATCGATCGTTCTTTTATCTCAAAAATTAAATACAACATTAGCTCGGGCAAAAAAAATAGCCGTAAAAGATATTCAACAACAGTTGGTCATAAAAAATGTTCAGCAACAGCGTAATGGGCACTTATCTATAGGTGCAATTTGTTGGATGCTAATGACATGGCTAGCTAGCAATATTATTCTGTTTTTAAATTCTTCGCGAGCGTCATTCTATAGTTTTCTAGCTTTAACACTCTATCTAATCTATGTATTCTATATCTCTTATATATCAAATAAATATGTCAAACGAAATATCTTAAAATTATTAATACTTGTATTGGGTACAGGATTGATAACTTATATGTATTTATTGTCATTTCATGGTGAATTAATATCCACCTTAACTTGGGACAGTTTGCTAACAAACAGGAATTTTGAGCTATTAACGAATGATAATTCAAGTTCTTTAGAAGGCAGGGATGAATTCTTCGTAGAAGGATTCCAAGACATAGCAAATAATCCTGTTTTCGGTAGTTATATCCGGAGAGTTGTCGATCGAGGCCCCGGTACTTACATGCACAATTTCATGGAAATACTTCAAGATTTTGGGATCCCAGCTTTTGCGAGTCTTCTGGGTCTAATATTATACTGCATTGGTTATTTGTTAAGATCGTATAGACAGCACCAACAAGATTATGAAACAACAATATTTAACGGCTTATTAATTTATTCTATTGTCCAATTACTATTTTTCAGAGACCCTTTAGGATTTTATGCAATCTACATTAATTTTGGAATAGTTGTCCGGAGACAGCTATATCCAGAAATATTGGATAATCGCGCTCATCATCGTTACAGCCCGGATAGAATCAGTGGATTTTTATGAAATATTAATAATGGATCGTCATCTGGAAAATTTAGTATAAATCGATGATGATTGACACACGATTAGAGCCAAATATGGATTTTCATCTATTAACTCCATACATGAAATTTTAAAAACTCTACTTAGATTAACAATCAGACAAACAAATTTAGACTTATGTTAAGTTATAAGATTTGCCATCTAACTTCAGCTCATCGATATGACGATCACCGCATTTATTTCAAAGAATGTTTTTCTTTGGCTCAGGCAAACTATGAAACACACTTAGTTGCCCAGAATGCACCAAATGAAATAAGAAGGGGAATTCATCTCCATAGTGTTCCTCATATTAGTAATAATCGCTTATTACGCATGACAAAAACTGTTTGGAATGTTTATCAAAATGCTGTCGAAGTTGATGCCGAGCTTTATCATTTTCACGATCCAGAACTGATCCCAATTGGATTACTGTTAAAAATGAGGGGCAAAAAAGTTATTTATGATGTTCATGAAGATCTACCGAGAACCATAGTTAATAAGAATCACATTCCTCAAAATCTGAGAAATATAATATCAGTAGCAAGTAAGTTATTAGAAGATTTTGCAAGTAAATATTTTGATGCCATAGTGACAGCTACTCCAATGATTGCATCACGTTTTACTAGATTAGGTTGTCTGGCAATCGATATTAAAAATTACCCGAATCTGACAGATTTAGAATTTCCCGATCTCAATTGGGGACAAAAAGAGCAGGCTGTCTGTTATTTAGGAAGTATTGGGGAGCAGCGTGGTATTTTTGAAACGATCGCGGCGATCGAACAAACAGATGCTAATTTATTACTGGCTGGTAACTTTGCATATCCAGACGATCGGGATAAAGCGATGACAATGCCGGGATGGGACAAAGTACGATACTTAGGATATTTAAATAGACAAGAGGTGGCTCAAGTGTTAGCTAAATCGATGGCAGGATTGGTAGTTTTACATCCACTCATAAATTATTTAGATGCGCTCCCAGTTAAAATGTTCGAGTATATGTTCGCTGGTATTCCGATCGTTGCCTCTGATTTTCCATTGTGGAAACAAATCATTGAAGAGCATCAATGCGGTATTTGTGTTAATCCTCTAGACCCCAACGCTATTGCCGCAGCAATTCAATGGATTATTGATAATCCCGAACTAGCAAGACAAATGGGAGAAAATGGTCGCCGGGCTATTGAAGAAAAATACAATTGGAATTATGAAAATACAAAATTACTGGAGTTATATAGTAAGTTGCTACACTAGCAATCGATCGGATAATTTTCAACCAATTATTTACAACAAATAAAAATAGATGAATATACTATTAATCAATCATTACGCTCATCCTCTAGGAAACGGTACTGTATATCGACCATTTTACTTTGCCAAAGAATGGATTAGATTGGGACATTCCGTGACTATTGTGTGTGCTTCTTTTTCTCATCTCTGTTATAATCAATCTCAAATTAGTCAAGATTTTAAAGAAGAGAACTTAGAAGGAATTAGACACATTTGCTTAAAGACTCCTGAGTATCAAGGAAATGGAGCTGGGCGAGCAATTAATATTTTTACCTTTGTTGCTAAATTATTTCGTTATAGTCACAAATTAATCAAAGATTTCAAACCAGATGTTGTCATTAACTCTTCTGTCTATCCTTTAGATACTTATCCAGCTCAGTACATTGCCAAGAGAGCAAAAGCAAAGCTTATTTTTGAAGTTCACGATTTATGGCCGCTTAGCCCGATTGAACTGAGTGGGATGTCACCATCTCATCCTTTTATTGTGCTGATGCAGTTAGCAGAAAACTCTGCTTATCGTCACGCCGATCGAGTTGTATCCTTATTACCCAAAGCCAAAGATCACATGCAGGAACATGGGATGGAGTCAGATAAATTCGAGTGGATTCCCAATGGTATTAATACCGACGAATGGAGCAAAAATCAAACGTCTTTACCTGAATCCCATCAATCTGTTCTAGATAAACTCAAACAATCTGGTGATTTGCTTGTGGGCTATGCTGGCGAACACGGTCTTGCCAATTCTCTAGTTACTGTCTTAGAAACTGCTATCTTATTAAGAGATAAACCAGTTACTTTTGTATTAGTAGGAAAAGGCAATCAAAAATCTACATTGCAAGAGCGCACTAATAAATTAGGTTTAAAAAACATTATTTTTCTAGATCGAATTCCTAAAAGTAGTATCCCGTCACTATTGAGTCAAATGGATGCGTTATTAATCGTTTGGCGGAAACTACCGATTTATCGGTTTGGTATCTGTCCTAATAAGCTGATGGATTACATGATGGCAGGTAAACCAATTCTTCATGGGATCTCTGCGGGTAACGATCTGGTAGCAGAAAATGGATGTGGGATATCTATCCCTGCCGAAGATCCCCCAGCTTTAGCTAAAGCAATTGAAACACTCATGGCACTATCTGCATCACAGCGGGAGGATATGGGGAGAAAAGCTCAAGAATATGTGATGAATCACCATAATTATCAAGTCTTAGCCCAAAAATTTTTAGAGGTAATGGGTTAAGTATTTGGCTATACCCCTAGTTCGACAAGTGCGCACGATAGCAATCCTATTTGATTTTCGCATTTTTGAGTTAATCAAATAGGATTGCTATAGTATTGTAGGTCGCTACAAATAGGGGTCTAAAGTTAACCAATTTCTCTAACTCGTACATAAACGTTCACCCAACAAAAGAGGTTTGTTGCGAAAGTCTAACCCCTTGCCACTGCTGCTTTTTGCTCGTCTTGAGTCTGTGGCTGACTGTAACGGTGCTCGAAGGCATAGCGGACTAACTGCGATCGATTTTTTAATTTAAGCTTGGCGAAGATATTCGTTAAGTGAGTTTGTACCGTGTGGAAACTGATAAACAACCGCTTGCTGATTTGCCTGTTGGTTAAGCCTTGAATTACTTCCCAGAAGACTCGCGCTTCGGCTGGAGTCAATGGTAGTTCTGCTTGCGGTTCGGCATCTTTAGCTTGGATTGTAACTTCCGCAGCATTTTCCTGATATTTGCCACCCGATTCGCTATCTTCGGGAACTTGTTGCATCAGCCGCACTATCTCCGAATGAATGCGCCGCGAGCGTTCGAGCAGAGTCTCGATCTTGGCCAGTAGTTCTAATGACTCGAAGGGTTTCGTGATGTAGTCATCCGCACCGGCATAATAACATTGAATCCGATCTTCGAGATCGTTTCTGGCGGTCAAAAAGATGAATGGCACTAATTGTCCGAGTCTGGTGGTACGGAGCCGACGGCAAAATTCTAACCCATCCATTCCTGGCATCATAACATTTGATATGACCAGATCTGGTGGATCTTGAGCGAACAGCTTCAACCCTTGGACTCCAGAAGTTACCACCTGTAACGAATAATTGTGCTTTTTGAGATAACGCGTCAGTAATATCTGGAGAGTTTTATCACCACCTAATAATAAGATTTTTTTCATGATTGAATCCTTGAGGTAACAATGACTTGTCCGAGCTAGAGAGTAATAACAAACGAGAAATGATATGATATAATTTGGAAATAAAGAATTTATTCATACTTTTCCAAACATCTAGAACTTGGTAGAAACCCCCAAATTGTTATACATAGTTAATCGGCGATCGATCTCAACTTATGGGGATAGCTACAGGATAAATCTAAAAATCTGCAAAATGGCATTCTACTCGTTACTCTGAGCTAGTTTCTAAAGAATGAGAAATTCGCTATTTTAAAACTAAAATTCAAGGCTCTGAACATAAAACCATAGCCTTTTGCTAAAAATTTCAAATAAGCTGACAGCTATTTAAGCCCAATAACATAACTGTTGTAAATTGCGTGGACTAGGATGGGACGATCCAATTGCTACTTAGTTCGTATCGATCGCGCTCTGCTAATCGAACTCGATCGCTCCGGTGAATTTGCTGATGATATAGCGCGATCGCCTCTGCATAGCCCAGTGCGTACTCCGCATAGGCTCCCGAAAGCTGCATATCGGCAATACTATCCACAGCCTGTCCTGGGTGTAGCGTCGTCACCCCACTACCCACTGCTGCCACCACGCCAGTAATATCCTGACCGATAATTACGAGCAACGGAAGATCGAACATTTGCGGGAAGTAGCCCTCGCGAATCTTCCAGTCGATCGGGTTGACTCTTGTTTCTTGGAATTTCCATGAGCGGCTTCAGCATCCATGCGATCGCAAATTGCCATTAGGGTTGCTGCTGGTGAGGTTGTCGATTACAGTACTCATGGTGTTTTAGCTAATTTACTAATTTTACAAAATCTGTCGTTATCGTCATCATCCGAGAAAAAATTATGCTATTAAGTTGCCATCCGATCTCGGAGTATTTGACTGTAAAAACTTCGATGCCAGATGGCAACTAAAATAACTATTTGATAAATTTGTAATACAAACTTATGAACTTTCATCCTAAGCTAAAGTTGTGAGGATCTCGTGAAGAAAGTATTTTAGATCGACTAATATTGAAAATATTTATCTATCTATCGATCGGGTGATGGGCAACAATCCGGCTGGAGCCAAACCAACTAGATACTAGTACAAACAAACGATATTCACTCAGGATCTGGAAATAGAAAACAATCTATCATGAATTGCTAAACAGTTAGGATTTACCAACGATTTCCAACCTCGTCCATTTGAAAGTCATGTTGTCGAGCGGCTGTTCGGTAGTCTCAACACACAACTATTTTCTGCCCTGCCAGGATGTACACAGGGAAGTTCGCGATCGCGGAATACCGCAGAAGCTAGCCTGACATTGCCAGAATTAGAAAAATTAGTGGTTCGATATTTTGTCGATTGGCACAACTATCAATTAGAGTCAAGGGTGGGCGATCGAACTAGGTTTATCGATCGGATCCCAGCCAGCCACCAAAAGCGAACTCAATGGCAGCTACAAGGCAAACTATCGTGGTTGCGAATGCTACGTACCGATCAGGAATCGATCGCCGACTGCGGACAAGATTTAGAACAAATTAAAACTAAATCACAAGCATTATTACTGCAATATCAATCTTCAGAAGACTCCACCGAATCCAGGCAAAATCTCCGCAGAAGTTTATACCAAGCTAATGCTCCTATCGATAATGCTGAAGCCTCAAGATGGCAGTCCCAATTATTGGAAAGACCAGATTTAGTCCCATTTCCCATCATTTTGGAAAGCAATATGGATTTAATGTGGTTTAGTACCGAAGTTAGTCACAATGCGGGGAAAACCCGATATTACTGGATCGATCTAATCACTCAAAAGATCCTCGCCTATCGCAATACCAAACAATTATTCGGTGATAACTATCGGCTAATCAACCGCCAACGGAATCTTCAACACTAGATTAGCTAACGCTTCTGATTAATATCGATCGACCGATCGGTTTAATTTAGATCTAGCACGAGCGGTCTGAGTGACTAGGTTCGCGATCGACATGCCTCAAATCCTTTTGGAGCAAACTCAATCTACAACCTCGGGCGCAATCATTCCTCCTCGTGATGAGTGGTTGAAAGATATCGCTGAGGTCGTAGAGGATGTCATCGGATGTCGCAACTATTCTTCGTGATGAGTGCAACGCATTAGAGCAACCGAGTTTTCATTTGAAGCAAATAGGCATAAATACTCCAAATCAGCTTAAATCTAAGAATTAGTTGAAAGAAGTCCTTTTATCTGCAATCAAAATTTTAGACACAAAATAGCCATAAGAGAAAAGATTGCTTCTCTTATGGCTAAATTTGCAAAAATGTCGATAATGCGATCCCAGTGACACTAAGTTAGTCAATTTGACACTAACGTGTGAACAGTGACAAATAATTAGTTAATGTACATCATTGATCGAGATCGAAAAATATTTAGAATGCGGATAAAAGGACTTGAACCTTCACTTCTTGCGAAACCAGAACCTAAATCTGGCGCGTCTACCAATTCCGCCATATCCGCAGGCAACGTTTCTAACCATAGCATGGATAACACCTAAAATCAAATATCTGCGCTCTGGCTTCGCGATCGTCAGCAGCACGCACCCATCGATGCATGAAAAGTTGCCAAATCGTTATATATTAAGTAACCTACCTTCAGGTAATTCAGATCCGAATCGATCGGTACCAGTCTTCAATCCAGATCCGCTGGAATAGCGGTTGTATTGAGGATCGGATCGCCTCGCTCCCCCGACGGATCGGATATCAAAATTATAATGACGATCGCTTACATCTATGAATAGGTGGCCACATCTCGGTTTAGTCTCCATCGCGTTGCTATTGGTAACGGGTTGCTCTGGGAGTAATAATTTGCCAAATTCGATCGCCAGTAGCGACGAGGGCAGAATCACCGTCGGGACGACGCAAAAACCGCGTACCCTCGATCCGGCGGATGCTTATGAATTGAGATCGATCGCCTTGATTCGGAATTTGAGCGATCGCTTGTACACTTACGATCCGGGCAGCACCGAACTCAAACCCCAGTTAGCCACCGCTTTACCGACAGTTAGTGCGGATGGTTTGACATATACGATGCCGATCCGGCAGGGGGTGGTTTTTCACGATGGCACCCCGTTTAATGCTGCGGCGATGGCTTTCTCGCTCCAGCGATTCATTCAGAATAAAGGTAAACCCTCATCATTATTATCCGATCGGATCGCTACAGTGACCGCTACTGGGACTTACGAACTGACAATTAAGCTCAAAAAACCGTTCAGTGCCCTGGCTTCTGTCCTAGCCTTTCCAGGTACCTGTGCCGTATCGCCCAAAGCTTATAAAATCGGCAAAAATGTTTTTGAAGCTAATACCTTCGTCGGCACAGGGCCTTACAAACTCACAGAATATGGTACAGATCGTGTCAAGCTAACGGCATTCGATCGCTATTGGGGTGCCAAACCACTCAATCGGGGCGTTAACCTCCAAATTTTTAACAACAACTCCGCCAACCTCTACAACTCCTTCCGCACAGGTGCTGTCGATGTCGCCTTCCAAGCCCTCGAACCAGATCAAGTCAAGAGCCTGGATGAAGGAGCCAAAGCGGGTAAATGGCAATCGATCGAGATCGATGGTAGCGTCACTAGTTACCTAATCCTGAATGTCCTCCAAAAGCCCCTCGATAATCCCCTCGTCCGCCAAGCACTGGCCGCCCTAGTCGATCGACCCACCATCAACGAGAGGGTCTTATACGGCCAGGGCAACCCCTTATACAGCATCCTCCCTAGCACCTTTAGTGTCTCCCAACCTGGTTTTAAAGCTGCCTATGGAGACGGCAATATCCCCAAAGTCCAACAACTGCTCACCCAAGCCGGATTTTCGCCCCAGCACCCCGCCAAAATCCAAATCTGGTATCCCTCCGGCTCGACCCCCCGCCGCCTGACTGCGGGCTTCCTGCGTGCCTATGCGAAGCAAAAATTGGGCGGGATGCTAGAGATCGAACCCAACACGATCGAGTCAGCTTCCTTCTTTAAATACGCCAGTAAAAATATCTATCCAGCCACCCTCCAAGATTGGTATCCCGACTTCCTCGATCCCGACAACTTCGTCCAACCCTTCCTCGAATGCCCCAAAGGTTCGGCAGCTAGAGGCTGTGAAGAGGGCAGCAGTCAATCCCAAGGCTCCTTCTACTATAGTGATCGGATGAATCAACTGATCGCCGCCCAAGGCAAAGAAGCCGACCCCGCCAAACGCAAACAAATCTACGCCGACATCCAAACCCAAATCCAACAAGATGTCCCCTTAATTCCCCTCTGGCAAACCAAAGATTTTGTCTTCGCCAAAAAAGGTATGAGCGGCATCAAGATCGATCCGTTGCAGAATTTGTTGTATTCGCAGATGAAGAAGTAGTGAATAGTGGATAGTGGATAGTGGATAGTGGATAGTGGATAGTGAATAGTGAATAGTGAATAGTGAATAGTGAATAGTGAATAGTGAATAGTGAATAGTGAATAGTGAATAGTGAATAGTGAATAGTGGATAGTGGATAGTGGATAGTGGATAGTGAATAGTGGATAGTGGATAGTGGATAGATAAAAGCAATGTTTTTAGTTAGTTACTCGCGCGGATAAATTCTATTTAGATGTCAAAAAAATCTTAACTATCGACTAATTATAATTATTAATGAACTGTCTTTATTAGTTATTACTCACTATCCACTATCCACTATTCACTATTCACTAAATCATGTCTAGATCCAAAACCCTCCAATACTACCTAGCCGCGCGATTGCTCCTAGCTCCCTTGATGTTATGGACGATCGTAACGCTCGTGTTTTTCTTGCTCAAAGCGACACCTGGCGATCCAGCGGATGCGTTCTTGGGCAATCGGGCATCTGAAGAAGTTAAGGCCGAGTTGCGCCAACAGTTAGGACTCGATCGACCAGTTTATGTCCAGTATTTTAGTTACTTATTCAATCTGTTGCGTGGAGATTTTGGTAAATCGATTACGAGTTCTGGTAAAGAAGTTTTGGATGTAATTAGAGAAAACTTTCCCGCTACTCTAGAACTGGCGATCGGGAGTATGTTAATCGCTTTTATCGTTGGCGTAACTGTCGGGACGATCTCGGCATCGCGTCCAGGGACAGTGTCCGAAGCTAGTGGCAGATTATTTGGCATCATTAGTTATTCCCTGCCGATTTTTTGGGTCGGGATGTTATTGCAATTAGTATTTGCCGTGCAATTACATATTTTCCCCCTCGGTGGCAGATTTCCAGCCAATTTAACGCCGCCAGCTAAGATTACCGGACTATACTCGATCGATAGTTTATTGCACTTCGATCTGGGCAGCTTTTTTGTCTCACTCCATCATCTGGCTTTACCCTGCTTGACGCTAGGTATATTACTCAGCGGGATTTTTGAACGGATCGTGCGGGTCAATCTCAAGCAAAGTATGAAAGCTGAATATGTCGAAGCTGCTAGAGCTAGAGGTATTTCTGAAAATAAGATTTTGATCTCTCATTCGCTCAAAAATGCGATGATTCCAGTGATTACCGTTTTGGGTTTGACTACCGCTTCTTTGCTCGGTGGTGCGGTGCTGACGGAAGTTACATTTTCATGGCCGGGATTGGCAAGTCAATTGTATGAAGCTATTTCCAATCGGGATTATCCTACTGTTCAGGGAATTATGGTGTTTTTTGCCGCGATCGTTGTGATTGCTAGTATCCTCATCGATTTGATTAATGCCTGGATCGATCCGCGCATTAAATACTAACTTCTTAAATGCAACGCAAACAAAAGAATTTGCGAATGCGCGCTCTTCCCGAATCCCTACGGATAACCGCAAAAAGCAGGGTCTAACATCAAAATATCGATTAAACGAACTAACCGATTGGGCAGTTCTCTTCAGAGAACTTGAGCTATTAGCCCGAACTTCTAGTTCAGGGCGGTGTTGAGCGGAGCAAACCAATTTTCCACGTTAATTGACGATCGATCGAGTCCTCCAACAACTGTAATCAGGTGGCAATCTCTCGATCGATAATAGGATAAATAGTCTCGATCGATAAATTAATTCAGCCAAGACACCGAGATTTGGATCGTGAGAATGCCATCGGCAGATTCGATCGTCAATTTCAGGTTAGTCCCCCAATCTGCTCGACTGAGATTGCCGATGTTCCTGAAGTAGATCGGTATGAGCCTGGATCAGATTATGTTGTATAACTTCCCAATTATAGGGATCATTTTCGCGGGTGAGTACTTCTAGAGCTAAATAATAACAGCGGATCGCCTCTTCCAAATTAGCCGCTTTCTCGCCTCTAATTCTATTTTGATAAGTAACGCCCTGATTAATTTGTGCAATTGCCCAATATACGGGATCAGCCTCACGGGTGAGTACTTCTAGAGCTAAATAATAACAGCGGATAGCCTCCTCCAAATTAGCCGCTTTCTCACCTCTAATTCGCTCACTATAAGCAACACCCAAATTAATTTGTGCCCTTGCCCACTCTGCGGGATCGGCCTCACGAGTAAATACTTTCAGAGCCAAATGATCGCAGCGGATCGCTTTCTCCAAATTAGCCGCTTTTTCACCTCTAATTCGCTTACTATAAGCAATACCCAAATTAAGAGGAGATCACCCAGCTTTATATTACAGAGTAATTTAATGGTTTATTGGCTAAATGTACAAATTTGGCGCGTTGGGCACTTTTAGCCATGATGGCAAAGTTGCGGATGTATTTGCACTCGCGCCCGACTGGACGATCGAAATCCTCTCCCCCGAACAAAGCCAAACTAAAGTCGTTCGCAACATCCTGCACTGTCTGAGGAATGGTACCCAGATGGGATGGTTAATCGACCCAGCCGAAGAACTGATCTTTGTCTATTTAGCCGACCGGACGATCTCTATCTATGAAGAGAAACCCGATTTGTTACCCGTGCCTGAATTCGCTAGCTCGTTGCAATTGACTGTCGATCGACTATTTAGTTGGTTAGAAGATTAGGACTAGATCGCCGAGTTTTAAATGTT
The DNA here is from genome assembly GCF_031378165.1 of Chamaesiphon sp. OTE_75_metabat_556. Taxonomy (NCBI): domain Bacteria; kingdom Bacillati; phylum Cyanobacteriota; class Cyanophyceae; order Gomontiellales; family Chamaesiphonaceae; genus Chamaesiphon; species Chamaesiphon sp. OTE_75_metabat_556. Next base: position 8,283 of record NZ_JANNDR010000028.1, on the reverse strand, counting down.
CATAGCACTAATAATACTCACGAGTTTCGCTAAATATCTGCAAAATATTTCAATTATTAAACCGGATTTAGTTTAGGTAAATCCGGTTTAATCCTAATCCTAAGTTGCTAAAGCTGGCAACTGAATGACCATCACCGAACAAGGTGCATGGTGGACAACATAGTTACTAGTACTACCGAGAAAGATTTCACTCAACATCGATTTCTGATTTCGTCCCATGACAATCGTCTCCGCCGACCAATTTTTCGCGAGTTCGCAAATCATCTTGCCGGAGTCGCCAAAGTTTTGGGAGACTTCAACTTTGACCCCGCGTTCTTTAGCTTGCGCTGCATAAGTTTGGAGCCGTTCGATGCCTTGCGTTTCATACTCCTTCCACTCTTTGGCGTATTGTTCGAGTGCGATATCATTGACGATCGGAAACATCCCACCAACTAAGGGGCTAAATCCATTTGGGGTCGAGGGATTGATGACATGTAACAGTAGCATCTGGGCACCGAATTTTTCAGCCAATATCAATCCAGCATCTACAACTGCTTGTGTTTCAGTGGAGTCACCAATTGCGAGTAAGATTTTTTGCAACATCGAGATCGTGCTCCATTAGTAACTAATACTAATTCTATCTCGATCGTCTCGAATAACTGTAGCGATTTTAATACTAGTAAATAACTTGTTGCAATTATTAACTGCTCACAACTTACTCACACGATCGATCTAAAATCAGACCATAATTAGCAGATTCGTTGACATCCTGCGATCGTCAAATATCTCCAGATTTCACCCAGTTAATTACAGTGTTGCAATCTACCCCAGTCTGACGTTCGATTTCTCGAAAGCCGATTCCTTGGGCGTGGAGAGCGAGACACTTTTGTCTAATTTCTAGAGGATAGCCTCTGTGGGCGTATCGATCGAGAAATTGCCGCCCACATCCTCTGCAAATATAGCGTTGCTTACCTTGTTGGCGACCGTTTTTCGCCACTCGATCGCTCTGACAGTCGGGACATGTCATCAATTGATTAGACATCTGAAGTAAATGGTCGCCGATGTACGGATTGAGATAGCCATAGAGGACATCTTTGATTTCGGCGTAGATCTCCTGCCGATATTTTTCATCGGTTTTGAGCACATTTGGAGCCAAACCCTGCACGATCTTGTGGGCAACTTCTGAGAGTAATTCACTTTTGGCTATGCTCAAATTTGGATTGCGTTGTCGATAAAAATTGGCATGTCGCTTGAATGAGATCGACTGGAGATTGGGAAGATCCGCCATCATGCTATCTAGACTCCCGATCGGCTCTAAATAATACTGCACAACGATACAGCGAGGAATCGGCTGCTCGAAATAGATGGCATGGGCATCGATATAGTCACTAATACCTCGATCGAGTGGGAAGTTAAGATCCTGAGCAAAAAAATTCGCTTCGATGGTTTCTGTCAGCCGCAGATGCTCGGCAAATAAAGCATTGAAAATAGCTAATTTATCTGGGAAAAATTGGTAAATCGAACCGACGGCAGTACTGGCTCGATCGGCGATTTGTTGGATTGTCGCTGCTGCAAATCCCGCCTCGGCAAAAACTTCCGCAGCGGCGATGAGAATCTTCTCTACGCGCTGCTTCCCACGTTGTTGCTGCGGTTGACGGCGGAGAGTTTTCTCGCTTGACAAAGATGAGGACTTACTCATAAACTAATTATGTCACAATTTGGAATAAATTGTTGTTATGACCGATAAACTCAAGTCCGCTGACATGATGCCTGGTAGCTTTGGATTGCCACTAATCGGGCAGACAATTGGCATCCTCGCTCAACAAGAGCTATTTTATTGGCAACAGTACCAACAGTACGGCAAAATTTTCAAAATATCACTACCAGAGGCGATCGGTTTTGGCAAATGTGCTTGTCTGATTGGGCCAGAGGCGAATCAATTTGTGTTAAAAGATGGAGCCGATAAGTTATCATCGCGATTGGGCAATCGATCGCTAGAACCGATCCTTAGTAAAGATATGATGTTGTTGCAAGATGGCGCGGAGCATCGCGCCAGTCGCAAGCTGATCTTGCCGATATTTCACCATCAGGCGATTGCTGCTTACTTTGACACGATGCAAGCAGTTGTGACTGAAACAGTTGCAGATTGGGGTAAACAGGGTACGATTAACCTAGAAAAAGAAATGCGAAAACTGACACTCTCGATCGCTGTCAGGACTTTTCTAGGCAGTACCAAGACGGCAGAAATCGATCGAGTATCGCAATGGTATGTCACTCTAGTAAATAGTCTCAATGGGATGATTAAGTGGGATTATCCCCTCACTTTTTATGGACGCGGACAAGCAGCGCGGCGAAAAATTGCTGAGTATATTCGGCAGATTATCAAAGATAGAATCGATCTTGGCGATTTAGAGCGTTCCAAAGATGTCATCGGCTTTTTGATGAGTATCGTCGATGAAGATGGTAATAAGTTTACCGAAACCCAAATTATCAATCAAGCAATTGGCTTCCTCTTCGCCGCCCATGAAACCACCTCTAGCCTGATGAGTTGGTTGATGTTTGAACTGGGCAATCGTCCCGAATGGCGGCAGAAATTACGCGAAGAACAGCAACAAGTAGCGGGTGACGAACCGTTAAAACTGCAACATCTCCGCCAACTCCCTCAACTGAGTAATGTCCTCAAAGAAGGCGAACGCCTCTATCCACCAGTTCACGCAATCAGTCGTGCTGTTCTCGAAGATATTGAATATGCGGGATATAATATTCCGGCTGGTTGGTATATTGTGATTTTTCCGAGCATGACTCATCGAATGCCAGAAATCTATAAAGAACCAGATGCATTCGATCCTGACAGATTTGCGCCCCCGCGTGAGGAAGACAAGAAATATCCTTATTCCTTGATTGGTTTTGGTGGTGGTGCTCATAGCTGCATCGGTGTAGAATTTGCCAATATGGAGATGAAGATTATTCTCTCGACTTTGTTGCAAAATTATGACTGGACGGTGACTCCTACCACGGCTGAGATTGCCCCAGTCCGCAAACCCTTTAGTATGCAGAAACAGCTAAAAGCAATATTCATGCCGCTAAATCCCCTCCTCGGAGGGGTGCCCGTAGGGCTGCTGGTCGGGTGACCCGCCCAGTGGGGTGGGTAGATCTGCGATACACACAAATCACCCATCAACTTGGATCGATCGACTAATTCTGATTAATAGTAGTAAGCTGGATCGATCGAAATTAGTACTAGCGGAGATGGTGAACCCACCCCGCCCTACGGGCACCCCTCCTGGGAGGGGATTTTTGGAGAGAGGGCTTAGATCTAGGCTGTTGACTCTGTACCCTTTAGCCCATCAGGGTTCATGCAGAAAATGTGTTGGTCGCTTTGGTTGGAAAACGGCTGTAACAGCCGTTTTCCAACTAGGCTAAAATAGCCCAACGCGCCAAAAAGGTCAAAGTACATTTCAAACTATTGCTATGTCAGGCTTTCAGCGATTTAACTGAATGACTACCGATCGTGCAAAATCTTATCCCATATCTTTAGTTTATGCACTCCCAGAAAATCTAGAGAAACCAAACTTCATCGAGGAGATCACCCAGCTTTATATTACAGAGTAATTTAATGGTTTATTGGCTAAATGTACAAATTTGGCGCGTTGGGCACTTTTAGCCAGTAAGCGATCCTCAAGCCTCCCCGTGAACTAAACGTCGTGTTGCCTATTTGATTTTGAAGCGGGTGGAAAATCGAGATGATAAAGACAGGCAACTCCTCGCTCAGATCGGATTGAAACACTCAAACCTGGCGTTAACAGTCGAGCTGGCCGATGAGTTTTTACAACTCTTGAGAGAGCAGCAAGCAGATGCTTTCGATCGTTGGTTGATGAAGGCTCTTAAAAGTTCGCTCAAACCCTTTGTACAGTTTGCCGAGGGCCTGTTTGAGGACTACGCTGCGGTTAGAGCAAGTATGTTGACAACCGTGAGCAATGGCCTGGTTGAAGGTTTGAATAATCGCTTAAAAATGTTGAAGCGACAGATGTATGGACGTGCCGGAATAGAGTTACTCACCAAACGTTTTATTCTGAGTCTGTAGCTGGTCTTGTTCTATCGATCGATCGCCCACTTTCACCAAAAGCTCGGCAGAACCCAAAACACTTGACATTTAACAGTCCCTGATTAGTCTAAATTCCAGTCTCCAACTTCTCGTGTTTTTTGCCGTCGATAATCTGCGATAGTCACCAGTTGCCAACTGGAATCTGGGGCAAGTTCCAGCACCCATTGATGATAATTAAATAAACTTTCCCGATGTCCAACACTGATAAATGTTGTGTGGGTATCTTGTAACTGTTGATATAAATGACCTTCGTTTGTTAAATCTAAAGCACTGGTTGCTTCATCTAAGATCGTGAACCGAGGATGAGTAAGTAATAACCGTGCAAATGCTAGGCGTTGTTGTTCTCCCAGCGATAAGATGTTCTCCCACGGAACTTCCGTATCAAAGCCCTCGACTCGATCGAGTAAATTTCCCAGGTTGACTTGATGCAGAATTTCTGTGAGTTCTGCGTCGCTTATTTGACGATTTGTACTAGGATAAAGTAACTGTTGGCGCAAAGTTCCTAAGATAATATAAGGACGTTGTGGCAAAAATAAAACTTCTTCTAAAGGCGGTCGGACTAAACGACCAGTCCCCGCATTCCACAAACCCGCGATCGATCTGAGCAGAGAACTTTTACCGCGACCACTCGGTCCGACAATTAGTAAACCTTCCCCAGGTTGTACCGTAAGTGATAAGTTTTCAACGATTGTCTGCTCATAATTAGGTGTTTGCAAGGTGACATCTTCAAACGCTAACCGATTTTCTTCGATCGTTTTAATGGTACTACCATTTTCGGGCTTGTTAGTAACTGCTGCTAACGCGTCCGAAAACTCAATTAAACGTTCGGCATAACTAGAAAATCGTCCAGAAGTTCCAAGTTCATTGATTAATTCAGCCAGAGCATTGGCAAATAGATTGCAAGCTAAACTGGCTTGACCAACTTGGCCAAAATCAATCTCATCGTTAATCTGCAAAGGTCCGAGTACTATAAATGGAAATATTTGGATGATAGCCTGATAGCCTCTACTAAAGATATCCTTATTTCGCTCCCAATCAATTTTACGGTTTGCACTTTTGAGGAGGTTGCTAAATCTGCGTTGAATGATATTTAATTCTTGGTTTTCTCCCCGAAAAAAAGCGATTGATTCGGCATGATTGCGAACATGCGTCAGTCCGTAACTATAGTCAGCTTTACATTCAAGTTCCTCTTGAGTAATATTATTCAGCTCTTGAGTCAAGTAAACAGCAATTACATTACCAATGATCGTATAAACAATCAAACAAGTTGCAACAAATTGGGAAATTGACCAAACAATTATTAAAAAAATTATCATTTCCAGCCCTTTTTCTAAGAAAGTGGCCGAAAAACTGAGCGCACTTCTGGGAATGGGTTCGATTTCTTGGGCGAGACGTTGATCTGGGTTCTCAATATCAGATTTGAAGTTGATTTGATAATAAGCTCGATCGCTAAAATATTGAGCTAAAATCCGATTGTTTAGCCATTCATACCAATCAAGCGCAATTTTTTTTCTGACAAATTTAGAAAGTCCGACTAAGATGGTGACACAGACAAGGGCAGCACCATAAATCAATAAGTTATCAAAGAATTTATCAAAATCTTTCTCTTCAACGATCGCATCAACTAAGTAGCGACTAATGAAGCTATTAAAAGCCGTTACACCCACAAGCGCGACGATCAGCAAGATTAGGAGCAGCAGCATTCCCCATGTCTGAATCACGTCTGAGAATGCTCTGATCCCTGGCTGAGTTGGATACCAATAAGGTCCGGCGATCTCTTTAACATCTTCCCAAAATTGAGTAAAAGCTGATTCAGCAGAATTATATTTCAATGGTCGATCGTGGGGCGTTGGGGATTGCATATTATAAAAATAACGATTGTAATTGTGTTGCTAATAGTTTGACATTGGGTTCATACAGCATTTGACCGTGGTTTCCAGATACAGGAATTACTTTGACAGGCTTTTGAGTATAGGTTTGCCATCCCCAATCGGGTAGATCGTAGTCAGAAATAGCTTGGAGTTCTTGCAAAACAATTTGATGAACTGATTGAGCGCGAAATAAAACAATCGGGGCAGAAATTGCCTGAGTAGGCTGATAATTTGCGTAATTAAGCGTCAGCACTTTCATAACTTGCATATTAGTTTTAAGTAAGGAAATAGTTGAATGTTCCGGTAGGACATTAAATCGATATAGATAGTCTGCGACTAAATCCCACCTGGCTTGGTCATTGTTTTGAGCAACTAAATTATCGTATTCCAAACCTAAAGAGATCTCCTTTAAAGCTTCAATTCGTTGAATCAATTGCCAAATCCAATCCAGCTCTGCTCTTTGAGTAAAATACTCAGGGCGAGTAACCAATCCTGCATCCAAGATTGCCAATAAAATCACCGTTTTACCAAGCTGTTCTAGTTGGTGAGCCATTTCAAAAGCAACAGCACAACCGGAAGAATATCCGGCGAGAATATAGGAACCTTTTGGTTGTTGCTGGCATAATAGATCGATCGATCGACTGGCATGGACGGCTACTGATTCAGGAAGTGACATAGAGCCATCTCTACCTGGAGTTTCCAATCCATATACTGGATGTTTATTGCCTAAATTGAGTGCCAAATCTCGAAAATAGAAGCTGTGTCCATTTGCACCAGGCAGCAAAAATATCGGGGTGCTTGTGCCTTGAGATTGGAGTGAAAGTAGATCGGGATGGGACTGTCGAACCTCGATATTTTCAAGTTGTTCTGCCAGTTGGGCAATGGTAGGATGCTGAAATAAACTGCTCAAAGCAAGTTTTTGCTCAAAAACCTGTTGCAGACGATCGAGTAATTTTATCGCTAATAAAGAATGTCCACCCAAGTCGAAAAAGTTATCGTGAATTCCAATTTGTTGGCGTTCGAGGACATCAGACCAAACTTGTGCTAATTTTTGTTCTAATTCCTTACGTGGAGGTGTATACAAGTCATCAATCGCACTAGTTGGAGCAGGTAAAGCTTTGCGATCGATTTTGCTATTGGCAGTTAAAGGCAGCCGATCCAATCTGACGATCTGAGCGGGAATCATATAATCGGGTAGACGAGATTTAAGATGATTTTTTAATTGGGTAGATAAACCATCAGGAATTCCGGTTACATAGGCAATTAAACTTTGGTTACGCTCAGTTTTAGATAAAATCACCACAGCTTCCTTAACCAATGGATGTTGTAATAAGAGTGATTCAATTTCACCAAGTTCAATTCTAAAACCCCGTAATTTAACTTGCTCGTCAATGCGACCCAAATACTCAAGATTGCCATCAGAGTTCCATTTTGCCAGGTCGCCAGTCCGATAAATTCGCTCAGGTTTACTAAATAACTCAACTTCAATAAATTTTGCGGCGGTTAAATCGGGACGATGGAGATAACCTCTGGCTAAACCCACACCAGCGATACATAATTCCCCTGGGATTCCTGGCGGTAATGGTCGATCGTGAGCATCTAAAATATAGATGCGAATATTTGGAAAAGGTTTACCGATTGATGTTTTTTTGCCATCGGGTTGGCAAATGCTACTGGTTACACAAATTGTCGATTCTGTTGGCCCATAACCATTAAAGAAGCGTCGGCCAGGTGCCCATTGTGCCACTAATTCGGCTGGGCAAGCTTCACCACCAACGATGATGGTTTGCAGATCGGGTAAGGTCGCTGGTGGTAATACAGACAAGACTGACGGGGGGATAATAATGTGCGAAATCTGGTGTTCAGTTAAGAAATCAACTAACACTTGACTCGGTAACAAAGTTTCTGATTTAGCAAGATATAAACAAGCTCCCGCCGCTAGAGTCTGGGCAATTTCACCCATAGACATATCAAAACTAAAAGAAGCAAGTTGCAGGAAACGGCTATGGGGTTGAGCTTGAAAAGTTTGCGCTGAGGCTAAAGCATAATTGGTCAATCCGCGATGTTCGATCGTCACCCCTTTGGGTTGTCCCGTCGAACCAGAGGTATAAATCACATAAGCTAAACGATCGGGCGTACTTTGGGGACTGGGATTAGTTGTTAATTCGTTAGCAAAATCTGTGCGATCGAAACAAATTACCTGACAGGAATTTTCTAGTTGAGTTAGAGCTAATTTTTCAGTCAAACAACTTTGGGTTAATAACACCGAAGTGCCACTATCTTGTAAAATCCATTGAATCCGATCTTGAGGATAATTGGGATCGATCG
>NZ_JANNDR010000579.1:0-9169 GCF_031378165.1 Chamaesiphon sp. OTE_75_metabat_556 | reverse complement strand
AAACGACTCAGCTTGTATATGTGGCTAAAATTCAATAAAATTGAAAATGCGATCGTGCTGATGGATGAAGTAGAAATTGCCTTGCATCCAGATTGGCAATATCAAATCGTTAACGATCTGCAAACATGGGCACCGAATAATCAATATATTCTGGCTACCCACTCGCACGAACTTTGTCAAGCTCTGACACCCGCTCACGTTAAAGAGATCGAACCTAAGTTAATTAAGAAATAGACGATGTTAAGCGAGGAAGAGTTAGAGCAGCATTGTCGATATATTTTAAGCCAACGCCGAATTAAAAATAAAATCGTCATCTTATGCGAAGGCGTTCGCGCTCAACGTGGGGAAAGATTATCACCGCAGCTATATGGGAAAATGGAAGAGTTACCTGATGCTAATTTTTACAATGCTTGCATCCCATATTATTGGACGCAAAAAAGACCACAGTTTTTCAATTGTGGCGATCGATCGGATACTCTCAACACCTATTCCAAACTACTAGAGATAAATGCGATAGAACCGGAGATCTCATTTCTATCATCCGATTTACTGTTTGCTCTTGTTGATGTAGATTTATGCCCTGCTCAGATTGAAGATTATCATTTTGCAGACACCGAAGATATTTTTCACGATCTTTATCAAGGCTTGTGTGTGCGGATCGATCGATTACCAGATCATCGCATCTGGGTGACAGGGTTTAAACACAAAGAAGCATATTTCATCAATCCCGATCTTCAGTCTTTTTTTGATGAATATCCTCTACCAATTATGTATCGGGAAGATCGATTGAAGCTAGATAATCTATATCAAGATATGGCCGATGAGTTGTGTAAGGACGCCGATTTGCATAATAATTTGTCGATCGCTAGTAAGCGAATTCAGCATTGTCCAGATTTAGAATGTAGCGATTTACAGAGATTATCACAATCGTGGCGATCGCAATGGGAAATGACAGCAAATTATCGAGATGAGCTAGTATTCCCGTTACTGGCGATCGCAAAATCTAAACCTTACTGGAAAGAAGAAATTCAACCAGATGAATCATACTCTCGCTCTGCCACTGTATTTAGAGATGCATTATCACTGGAAATAGCGAAGAAGTTTTATGCACGTCAGAATGGAGGTGACTGTTTGCATTACCATCTGCCCTGCTTTTTCAAATATTTATATGATGAAATCTTATCTTGAAGATCGAGATTATTCTGCCGTGTCAAATTCGACATCTTCATAGATAGATGCGATCGAACATTCAAACTCGATGCAGGGAAATTCAACAATTGTGGGATCTGTGAGATCTTCACTAGAGTAAGGCGTTAATTCCCATTTTTGGCGATCGTTCAAGCGATAACATTCGATCGAAACTTGGCGCGGATCGATGATGATATATTCCTGAAGACTGGGCATTTGTCGATATTGTTTGAACTTTTCACCTCGATCGTAACTTTCAGTCCCAGGCGATAATACTTCAATAATTAACCGAGGATGAGAAATTAACTTTTTCGATTTAAAATCTTCACTATTGCAGCCAACAACAACATCGGGATAAAAGTATGGTCCTTTAGTACTTACTTGAACTTTGATATCATTGATAAATACTCGACAGCCAGTTCCTCTCAGTCTGTTTTTTAAAGCAGATGCGAGATTGAGCGCAATACTATTATGAGGTAGGGTACCACCAGTCATAGCATAGACTTCACCATTGAGATACTCATTTCTAAATGGTTGTTCTTCCTCCCATGCTAGGTATTCAGTTGGGGACATGAATAATCTATCTACACTGGCAACCATGCCATCTACCTCCTTATTGGCGATTATTATAGTGTAATAAATATTTCTCTAGCTTGCAAATCAGCTTAATTCGGCAACGATTCCATCAGCTAAAAGTGTTTGATTGGTGAGTAAATCTTCGACAGTAATCCGTAACTGGCGATCGCGATCGACATTGAACGACACCTTGACTCGATCGATCCCCGGATAGCCGGCTGGTTCGAGTTTGGCGATACTTCTACCACCCTCGCGATCGTTTAAGGCTTTAACATCTTTCACCCCACCAGTCAGACACCGCGTAATCAACCTATCGCCATCAAAATAGACTTCGGTACCGCCAGTTGTCGCTCCTAATTCGCCGATAATTAACTCGATACTCGGTTGATTATCGCGCGAGGCACCGAGCATTAATTCGACAGACTCGGACATCGGATAAGCTTGCCCCGATTGAATAATGGGATGCCAATTGTGGGCATTGCGGCGTTTATCCCAATAGCGGACGCCATAACTATGATAGAGAAAATCTTGAACTTCGATACCTTGAAGTAGTTGTAGAGCACCATGAGCGATCGCCTCAAATGGTTTGGATTGACGAATTTTATTTTCATCAAAATACTGTCGCACCCAATTTTGGACGGCGGGAATTTGGACGGTACCGCCAACTAATAACACGCCATCGATATCATTAGTTTCGATGCCTTGACGACGGGCTTGTTGGAGCACTTGCGTCATCGATTCATCCAAGCGATCGAAAAATTGATGGTCTGTTAATACTCGATCGAATCTGTCGCGGGTCAGGCTAAACTCATAACTATCAAACGTGCGATCGTCGAAATAAGCTTCTGTCGCGATCGATTGTAAGGAAAGTTGAATTTTGAGCTTCTCCGCCAAGCGGGTAATCAGTGGTGTGACTTTGACGCCTTGCGCCTGGGCTAACTCTTGGGCTACCCAATTATCGATATCCGTCCCGCCCAAATTTTGTCCCGCTTTGGCAATTACTCGCGCTAATTGGGGCTGTTGCGTTGCCGCTTCCAGGGATTTATCGCCCCACTTTAGGAGGAAGCCGAGCGGCTTTTTACCTTGCTGGACTTGCTTGGTAAGCTGTACCAGCGATAAATCCAGCGTCCCCCCGCCAAAATCGACCACCAGCAGGGTTTCGGCGGCAGTCATGCCATATCCCAAGGCGGCGGCTGTCGGTTCGTCAATCAGGCGAATCCGCTCGACTGGGAGCAGATCGCAGACGCTGCTCAACCAGTTGCGATATACCTCGAAACTATCGACAGGCACCGTTAAAACTAGGGATTCGCCGACGGTTAACGACTGTTGTAACTGTTTGAGGATGCCCGTGAGGAAGAGTTCGCCCACCCGCTCAAACGTCATCGTCACCCCATCTAATTCCGGCAAAAAGCCCTGAATCTGCGCCCCAATTCCCCGCTTGAAGCCGCGAAAATAGCGATTGTCACTTTGGAGATCCAGCCCACGATCGCGTACCATTTGCCCTAATAAAACTCGATCGGTACTACCATCCTCAACATAGATCAAACTGGGAATTAACGGTGGATTCATCCCGCCGACTGAGGATAATCCCGGCAATGTCACCGTCTCGGCTTGTTGTGTCGCGGCATTCCACCGACTGATGACGGTATTACTAGTCCCAAAATCGATCGCGATGGCCATAGAAAGGTGATGTGAGGAGGCTATTCATTTAGCCTACCACGACCAATATTTGACTTGGGATCGATCGCGACGATCGATCGGGCACTATAGGTAAAAAGGTATATGCGCGTGCCCGATCCCGATTTTACCAATTACCACTATCAAATCCACCGCGAATTGGGATGCAACCGCGAAGGGGGACGGATTAGTTATCTAGCGCAGCGGTTGGATCGTCCCAACGAACTGGTAGTGATCAAGCAATTTCGGTTCGTGCAAACTGATGCCAATTGGCAAGGCTTTAAAGCCTATGAACGGGAGATTCAATTCCTCAAAGAGCTAGATCATCCTCGGATTCCGCGTTATTTAGATTCTTTTGAGACTGTTGATGGTTTCTGTATGGTGCAAGAATATAAAGCCGCGCCAACATTAAGTGATCGCCGCACGTTTACGCCGATCGAGATTAAAACCATTGCCCTTTCACTCTTGGAAATCTTAGTCTTTCTCCAGCAGCACGTTCCGCCGATTTTTCATCGCGATCTTAAGCCCGAAAATATCTTGGTGGACGAACATCATCAAGCCTATCTGATTGACTTTGGTTTGGCACGGATCGATCGCCAGGAAGTGGCTATCAGTAGTATGGTTGCTGGCACGCCTGGTTTTATGGCTCCTGAAGAATTATTCAATCGCCCCTTAACTAAAGCATCAGATTTATATAGCTTGGGCGCGACAATTATTTGTTTGATTACCAATACCCGATCGACCGATATCAACAACCTGTTAGACGATCATTATCAGCTCAAATTTGCCCATTTAGTTACGGGTGTCAACCCCTTATTTACGCGGTGGTTGCAAACCGCAATCGCACCCAATCCGCGCGACAGATTTCCCGATGCTCAAACCGCCAAACAACAATTAGCCTCGATCGATATCGAAAATACCGATTGTGTCGCGATCGAATTAGTTAAGCCAGCTTCAACTTCATTAACACCATTATTTGTGATGTTGGGAATGACGATCTGCGGAGCAGCCTTACTAGTTGGCAGCGGCTTACTATTTACTGGCAATCCCACCCCAATCGTGAATACTATTGATACTCCGATCCCGAGGATGCCGGCCGAAACTACTACTGGTAATGGGTGGTTCGATCGGATCAAACCCCGCTGTAATGCCGTCGAAGCAGTCACCGCCATAAATGCCAATCCACCCCCCGCCGATTGGCAAGGCGTGGGTTATGCTGCCGCCTGCTATGCGCTAGCGGGTAAAATCGATGCTGCCGATCGCGCGATCTGGCAATTAGAGCCACAATTACGCGCCCAAGCCGTAAATATCGTCTTTGAAATCGGCCATCCTGTTGCCGATGCTGGCGACGATCGATCGGCGGGGCCGATTATGGAGCTAGTATTGAAATATTGGCCGCAAAACTATATGGCGATGTACCATGCGGGGATGTCTGCTTATGCTTTGGGCGATATTCCTTTATCCCAGCGGCGATTGACTGATTTTCTCAATACTTATCAAGCTGTAGATGGCTGGACGAATAATGCCCGCACTGTCTTGGCGAAAATCGATCGGGGTACGATCGATGGCAGCTACCCCAAAGATCCTTAAAGTTCCCTTCCTAATCGATCGAAAATTGGCCAGCAAACCCAGTCGATCGATGCTTTGACTACTAAGGCAGTTTATATTTAATATTCAACCCCTTCTGGCGATCGTTGACGCTTAGTTAGCCTTGGGCAGTCCCTGTTCTCACTCAAACCAATAGCTATGGAATCTAATAATTACCAGCCTAGTGCGATCGAATCCAAATGGCAGCAGATTTGGGATGATGGCAATGTAGACCAAACGGATCATACCAGCACCAAGCCCAAATTCTATGTGCTCTCGATGTTTCCCTATCCGTCGGGAAATCTGCACATGGGGCACGTTCGCAACTATGTCATCCCCGACGTCATCGCCCGCCAGAAACGGATGCAGGGATATCGGGTGTTGCATCCGATGGGGTGGGATGCGTTTGGGCTACCTGCGGAGAATGCCGCCATCGAGCGAGGCATTCATCCCGCAACGTGGACGTACCAGAATATCGCTCACATGCGGAGTCAGCTCAAAAAATTGGGACTGTCGATCGATTGGAATTTAGAACTAGCCACTTGTTCGCCGAAATATTATCGCTGGACGCAGTGGATTTTTCTGAAATTTTATCAGGCGGGTTTGGCTTATCAAAAAGATGGGATGGTCAATTGGGACCCGATCGATCTGACAGTCCTCGCCAATGAGCAGGTGGATGGAGAGGGGCGTTCCTGGCGGTCTGGGGCGATCGTTGAGAAAAAAGCCCTCAGACAGTGGTATTTCAAAATTACCGACTATGCCGAGCAATTATTGACCGATCTAGATCAATTGGCAGGATGGCCGGAAAAGGTCAGATTGATGCAGGCAAATTGGATTGGGAAATCGATCGGGGCAGATTTAGAATTCCCAATTGTCGGCAGTAGCGAAAAGATTACAGTATTTACAACTCGTCCCGATACGGTTTATGGCGTGAGTTATGTCGTCCTGGCTCCCGAACATCCCTTAACGGCAAAAGTTACTACTCCAGACCAAACAGCGGCTGTAGATACCTTCATCACCGAAGTCAAGCAGCAAAGTGAGATCGATCGGACGGCGGAAGATAAACCCAAACGGGGTGTCGCGACGGGTGCGATGGCGATAAATCCGTTTACAGGTGCAGAAGTACCGATTTGGATTGCTGATTATGTCTTGTATGAATATGGTACGGGCGCAGTGATGGGCGTTCCCGCTCACGACGTGCGCGATTTCAAGTTTGCCAAGCAGTATCAGCTACCGATTACGCAAGTAATTGCGCCAGCGAATCAGGAAATTGGCGAACCCCTGACAGCAGCCTATACTGACTCAGGCACGATGATTAATTCCAGTCAGTTTGATGGATTAGATTCAGTTGCGGCGAAGACAGCTATTCTCGACGATGCCGAGCAAAAGAGTTATGGTCGATCGAAAATTCAATATCGGTTGCGCGATTGGTTGATTTCCCGCCAACGTTATTGGGGCACGCCGATTCCGATGATTCACTGTCCCAAATGTGGAGTCGTCCCCGTACCTGAAGCCGATCTACCTGTCGAGTTACCTGAAGATATCGCCTTTACTGGCAAAGGTGGCAATCCGCTGGCGAGTTTGGACTCGTGGGTAAATGTATCATGCCCTAGTTGTGGGACTCCCGCCAAACGGGAAACCGATACGATGGATACGTTTGTGGATTCTTCTTGGTATTATCTGCGTTATCCCGATGCCACAAATAACGATCGGATCTTCAATACCGATCTGACTAATAATTGGTTGCCAGTAAATCAATATGTCGGCGGTGTCGAACACGCCGTATTACATTTACTATATGCTCGCTTCTTTACCAAGGTAATTCGCGATTTTGGTGGTGAAGATAATGGTAAAACGAAGTTTCTCAACTTTGACGAACCGTTTACCCAATTGTTGACACAGGGCATGGTGCAGTCAACCACCTATAAAAATACTCAAACTGGCAAATATATCGCACCAGGATCGATCGTAGATCCCAACAATCCAAGAGATCCCGATACTGGCGATACGCTAGAAGTCTCCTTTGAGAAGATGTCCAAATCTAAATACAATGGTGTCGATCCAGAGGATGTATTAGCAAAATATGGTGCTGATACAGCGCGAATGTTTATCTTATTTAAAGCACCTCCCGAAAAAGATTTGGAGTGGGATGATGCAGATATCGAAGGACAATTTCGATTTGTCAATCGGTTGTGGAAATTGGTCACAAGTTTTACATCTATTTCGACATCAGCAAGTGGCGAATTGTCTAAAGTAGAGAAAGATTTACGTCGATCGATCCACATTGCCATTCAAGCCATCACCGAAGATTTAGACGGTGAATATCAGTTTAATACGGCGGTATCCGAACTGATGAAGCTGAGTAATGCCCTCACTGATGCTGGCTGCAAAGATTCACCAACTTATGCAGAAGGCATCACCACTTTGTTGCTATTACTCGCACCCTTTGCACCGCATTTAGCTGAAGAGCTATGGCAAATAATTGGACATACTGATTCTGTTCATTCCCAAAGTTGGCCGCAATTAGATGAGACTGCTTTAGTTGCCGATGAAATTACGCTAGTGATTCAGATTATGGGTAAAACTCGCGGGACGATTCAAGTGCCGACAAGTAGCGATCGAGTAGCACTAGAAACCTATGCCAAAGAATCATCAATCTTCCACAAATATGCAGAGGGCAAGGAAATTAAAAAGGTAATCATCGTCCCTGGCAAGTTAGTCAATTTTATCATCGCCTAATTA
This sequence comes from Chamaesiphon sp. OTE_75_metabat_556, assembly GCF_031378165.1. Lineage (NCBI taxonomy): Bacteria > Bacillati > Cyanobacteriota > Cyanophyceae > Gomontiellales > Chamaesiphonaceae > Chamaesiphon > Chamaesiphon sp. OTE_75_metabat_556. The sequence goes on along the minus strand of NZ_JANNDR010000579.1, from coordinate 1,399 downwards.
ATATATAAACCCGATTTCTTGAAGAAATCGGGTTTTTTATTCGAGCCTTTACTCATATAATTATTATTAAATAATACCCATAATCTCGCTCCTACTGATGACTCAATTTCCTCATGATGAGTTTGCGAAAAACTTTTTGGACTCCTTATTATCTCCATTAGGCTCAGTCCAAACTTCTCAACAAATTAGTAGTGAAGTGCGCTATGCTGATGTCTATTTTACGCCCCAACCTAATTCCGTCAGCACTGAAGATCTAGGATTGCTGGCTAAATTAGCTGCTAATTCAGTAGTATTTGAGCCATTTCGCAATTCGGTGAAGATTCCCCAGATTAGGGCTTGCATGTCCAAGTTATTTGACTTGCATCAGGCTTTAGGCAAGGAAGCAAAAAAAGAGAAGCAGCCAGAATTATCTGAGGATAGTTTACCGATACTGTGGATTCTGACTCCAACTTTATCCGCACCGATTTTAGAAGGTTTTGGAGCTAAATTAGATCTGGATGAGTGGGGCGAGGGGGTGTATGTAATGCCAGCTCATTTTAAGACAGGGATCATTGTGATTCACCAGTTACCCAAGACACCAGAGACTCTATGGCTTAGAATATTGGGTAAGGGTAGAGTGCAAGAGCAAGCAATTCAGGAAGTAGCGGCTTTACCAGCAGCGCATCCACAACGAGATAATGTCTTGGATTTGCTGGGAAATTTGAGAGTGATTTTAGAAGCTAGAGCAAATATCGAACCAGAGGATCAAGAATTAGTTATGCAATTATCACCGTTATATTTGGAAAAGATTCGGGCGGCTGAGTTGGTTGGAGAACAACGTGGCGAGGAGCGTGGAGAGCGACTAGGGGAGCAGCGCGGAGAAATTAAAGAGGCACAGGTTTTAATCCTCCGTATGTTAAATCGACGGGTGGGGAATGTGTCACCAGATGTATCGGAGCGGGTTAAAGCGTTACCACTGGCTCGGTTGGAGGAGTTGGGTGAGGCGTTGTTAGATTTTACTCAGATGGGGAATTTATTAGATTGGTTGGCGGAGAATGAATAGAAGGGAACGTATGGCCATTCTAGGCTCGTACAATCTAAGATCGTATCCAAATCAAACTTTTCAAAATCTCCTTTTTGGCTTAATCCTCTCGATCGTTAAATGTCATTAGTTTTAAGTGCTGCTTTCTTTCTAGGAGCTGGTTTTTAAAGGATTGAGCTAAGTCTTTGCTCGTGGGGGTTAACCAGATACTCAAGCCCTTCAAATAAAATTAGCGGCTCATCCCCACACTCGTGGGGATGAGCCGCTAATTTTATTTGAAGGGCTTGAGTATCTGGTTAACCCCCACGAGCAAAGACTTAGCTCAATACTTTAAAAACCAGCTCCTAGAAAGAAAGCAGCACTTAAAACTAATGACAT
>NZ_JANNDR010000576.1:0-5816 GCF_031378165.1 Chamaesiphon sp. OTE_75_metabat_556 | reverse complement strand
ATCTATATTCATCGATTAGGGGATAGGGGATAGGGGATAGGGGATAGGGAGTGAAATTTGGAATTTTTTAATTCAATAACCGATCGCTACACATTGATATTTATTTATTACCGACTTTTTCCGACTTGTTACTAGTATAAGATTCCCGACTCGATCCGACTGACAGTATTTATGCGGAAGTTTATAGTTGGACTAACACCTCAGTATTGGTACGTAAGTCATGACTTTAATTCTTTCCGATCGGCGAATCGATCGAATTCAAACAGATTTCTCGATCGCGATTCAGCCGCTACTTGATCGTTATTTCCAACCAAATTATTTAACAGATCTATTACAAGAGTTACCAGCTCAATTCAATCGCCCACAGCCCCGAAAGTGGGCGCGGATTGATTGGCAAAGTATTAACTCCGATCTGATAACTGGGATCGAGCCATCGTTATTTTTAGCCATTCTCAAAGGCGCGATCGATACCGAAGCCCCGATTCGCGATTATACCCAGACTAGTCGCCAATATCTCGATCCGATTCATCCCCAGATGGCTACATTTGTTGGTGGATCGATCGATACCAATGGGAACACTAATAGTAAAGGAATCTGGGAGTTAGAAGAATGTCGTCATGCACCAGCACTGATGGTCATTTATCACCGCTTGAGCGGTGAAAAGATCGATCCAAATCCCAAACTGGCACGAGCTTATCAACCGACAAATTCTCCTAATGACGATCTTTACCAACATGGGTTATCGCGAATTTTCACTGAATATGGAGCGACCTGTTTATATCTGTGGCTAATTGGGCATTCTACAGGAACACTGCAACAAGTACTAATCGAAATGCTCCAAGATGAAATCAATCATTTGATTAAGTTTTGGGGGTTTGGGATCTGGTTGTATCCAGCGGCTCCAGGACTGCGATTGCTGAGAGGGTGTAGATATTTGTTACCACGTCGATCTGCAAATGGGAATCTACTCAAAACTTACCAAAGGATGCTGTCTGTACTTCACTGGCAGCAATGGACATACCAACATCGGTGGCAGATCGTCTCGACGTTTTATCTCGTCATGCAGCGGCTATTAGCTTGGCATCACAGCTTGACTCCAGCAGATCTTGATCGCATTTTTGGGGCATCAGCAGATCGATTAACAAACTATAAATAACTAGATCGATTAAATATATGAGTACTCAATTAATTACCAAATTACCAGCTATTTTAGATCCGACTAAAATGCCCCAACATGTGGCAGCAATTATGGATGGTAACGGCCGCTGGGCGAAACAACAAGGATTGCCAAGGATTGCCGGACATCAACAAGGTGCTAAAACTGTCAAATCCTTATTAAGGTGTTGTAAGGACTGGGGTATTGCCAACTTCACTGTCTATGCTTTTTCTACTGAAAATTGGGGGAGACCAGCCGCAGAAGTCGATTTTCTGATGCGCTTATTTGAAGGTTTATTAGATAGCGAACTATCCCAGATGTACGCTGAAGGCGTGAGAATTCGATTTCTAGGCGATCGATCTCAAGTCCCGATCAGTCTCCAAAAAATGATGGATAGATCGACGGAGAAAACTCGCGATAATCGCGCCGTAACTTTTAATATTGCGATTAACTATGGCAGTCGTCATGAAATCCTCCAAGCCTGTAAATCGATCGCTACTCAAGCGCAACTCGGCACATTAGATCCCCACCAGATCGATGAATCCATCTTTGCTAGACATTTGGATACGCATGAATTACCCGATCCCGATCTCTTAATTCGGACCAGTGGCGAGCAGCGACTGAGTAATTTTTTGCTCTGGCAACTGGCCTACACCGAACTCCATATTACCAATACCCTGTGGCCGGATTTTAGTAATGATGAATTCACGCAGGCGATCGCCGATTATCAGCAGCGTCATCGGCGGTTTGGGAAAGTTTAGAGGGTAGGGAATAGGGAATAGGGGTTAGAGTGCGGAATTGGGATCTCTATCGATCGGTAGATCTTGCCAAACCTTTACCTACTCTTGTCATCAGACCTTAATTTAGCCCGAATGACTAGACTCGATCGACTGTTTGGGCGATGTGTTCTGACCTGTAATTGCGATCGACTTACTAGACCCCAGCCGCAGACTGATGTAGGATAAATATTAATGATTGTTAACAAAACGGTACTTAGTTTGGCTACAAACTCATAATTGCCACTTATCTGTCGATAGAGCGGTGTCTAACTGACAGTAGCAAAGACTGTGCTGTACTCATAAATCCTGGAGATCTAAACCGCTACATGACTTTATCGATCGATCCGAATCCAGCCACCGCGCTGTCCCCGAAGATTAAACTCAAACACATCGTCCAATCTTTACCAAAAGAAGTCTTTGCCAAAGACAACACCAAAGCTTTCCTGATGACGGTCAAAACGATTGTCTCCGTCACCCTCGGCATGACAGCAATCGCCTATGCGCCTTGGTATCTCTTACCTTTTGCTTGGGTATTCACAGGTACAGCGATGACTGGCTGCTTCACGATCGGACATGACTGTGCCCACCGCTCCTTTTCAAATAGCCGCAAGGTCAATGATATCGTCGGTCATCTCTTTATGTTGACCCTGATCTATCCCTTCCATGGCTGGCGGTACGGACACGCAAAGCACCACAAACACACCAATAAAATGGATGTAGACAATGCTTGGCAACCGTGGCGGCCGGAAGCTTATGCTGATGCCCCAACATGGCTGCAAGTTGTCTATCAGGCAATGCGCGGGCGGTTATGGTGGTTGGCTTCATTACCCCACTGGGCAGCAGTCCACTTTGACTGGCGCAAGTTCCCAGCCGGCAAAACCAGAGATGATGTCAAATTCTCGGCGTTGTTTGTAGTTATCGGTGCTGCGTTGATTTTCCCTGTAATGCTTGGGACTTTAGGTATCTGGGGATTCATCAAGTTTTGGGTATTGCCGTGGTTGGTATATCACTTCTGGATGAGTACGTTTACGATCGTCCACCATACTGCCGCAGATATTCCGTTCAATCCTGAAGGTGAGTGGAACGAAGCGATCTCGCAGTTATCTGGTACCGTACATTGTGACTACCCTGCTTGGGTTGAGTTCCTCTGTCACGATATCAATGTCCATGTGCCACATCATATTTCGATCGCCATTCCTTCCTACCGATTGCGGGAAGCTCACGCAATTATTAAAGAGAACTGGGGTGAATATATCAAGGAACGCGAGTTTAGCTGGGAATTGATGAAAGACATCACCGATAAATGTCATATCTACGAAGAGAATGAATTTTATCAAAGCTTCCGTGAGTTTCATGCCAATAACTAGCATTTCCTAGGAATACTTACAAAATCATTGAATTTAAATCAATAAACAGGGTGGGCAAATGCCCATCTTTTTTTCACTATCCACTAGATATCTCGCACTAAATCACCACAATCGGGTTCGGTATGGCTGATAATCAAATAATCGATCCTAGTCAGATCGATTTCTCTCTTAGCATTTCTGGATCTTATCTGTTAGTATCACCATAATTATTCACCACTGCCTGCTTAATTCAATCGATCGATCAGATGAGTTGGCGATTGCCATGATATGTTCATAGTCGCCCACAATAACAGTGGATTGCTAAATAGATTAATCTCGATCGCGAGTTTATTCACAGAGCTGTAACTTAAATGCGGATTAGCCGATCGCCCCGATTTCTAGGGAATAGGTGGAAAGTTTTGTATAATAAGTAGCTAGATTGAGTCTAAATTTGGGCATCGACAATCTAGGCGTTGACAGGTAGTACAGGTTTTAACAGAATTCTGATTTGGACTCTCAGTTGCGCCAGTCCATTTTGAAACAAGTTGCTGCCACTCATGATATTGATGCGTCTAGTTTTTGCGACCAAGGTTTCCGCAGTGAAGCTTTTTCGGGGGTTATTTAGACCAAATATCCTACTGCCCATAGCTGGGTTTGTTGGTGCGATCGCGGTGTGGTGGATAATTGCCCTGTTCCGGCGGGAAATGATGCCTACGCCACCAGAAGCACTCCTCAAGAATTTAGATTTTATTTTAGATCCGTTTTACGATCGCGGCCCTGGTGATCTTGGGATTGGATGGTTACTATTGGCAAGCTTGCGACGAGTTTGTATTGGCTTTTTGCTTGGAGCTGTGGTGGCAATTCCGGTGGGAATTTGGATTGGGTTATCCCGCAATGCTTGGCTAGCCTTGAATCCGATCGTGCAAGTCTTTAAGCCCGTTTCTCCCCTGGTGTGGTTGCCGATCGCCCTAGCGATTTTTAATGCGGCAGAACCTTCCGCCATTTTCGTGATTTTTATTACCTCACTCTGGTCTACCATCATCAATACGGCGGAAGGAGTTCGCAACGTTCCCAAAGAATACTTAGAAGTAGCACAGGTCTTGGAAATGCCCCGCTGGAAACAACTCACCAAGATTGTGCTGCCTGCCAGTTTGCCCTACATCTTTACCGGATTACGGATCAGTTTGGGCATTGCTTGGCTGGTGATTGTGGCAGTGGAAATGCTCACAGGGGGCGTTGGGATTGGATTTTTTGTTTGGGATCAGTGGAACCGCCTGAATGTGAGTTCGGTGTTTTTAGCGGTATTTGTAATTGGGTTAACAGGTCTAATTTTGGATTACGCCCTCGCTAAATTACAAACCATCGTGACTCGCCGCCCTGCGCGCTCTTAAACTGTGGAGACTCCCATGAATACACGGCGGACAAGACGAGCTTTCCTGCAAGGGATTGGTGCTACTGGTTCCGCGATCGCATTTTCGAGCTGTAGTCAACAATTCTCGCGCAACCCCGGACGGTTGTCAGCAGCAGCCCTCGCGATGCAGCCAATCATTGACCCTGCCAGCCTAGAAAAGCCTAATCTGACGATCGGCTATGTTCCAGTGAATGACTGCGCGCCGTTCGCCGTTGCTTGGGAAAAAGGCTTTTTTCGCAAATATGGCTTAAACGTCACCCTCAGTCGAGAAGCCAGTTGGGGCAATTCTCGCGACGGCATCATTTTTGGGCGATTAGATGCCTCACCAGTGGTCTCTGGCGCGGTCACTAATGCCCGCATGGGTGCAGAAGGAGCAAAGCCCTTTCCCCTCTGTGCAGCGATGACGATTCATCGCCACGGCAATGCCCTGACGATGAATCACCAACTCTGGGATGGTGGGGTCAGACCCTGGCACAGCTATGGTGGTGATTTAGAGGCGTTTGGTCGCGATTTACGCAACTATTGGAAAAATTCTCCTGTTGACGATCATGTTTGGGCGGTGGTGCAGAGTTCGTCCATCTACGAGTATTTTGTTCGCTACTTGCTCGCATCTGTGGGCATTGACTCTCTCCGCCAACTCCGGCTGATAATCACGCCGCCACCGCAAATGGTCAGCAATACCCGCATCAGTGCGATGCAAGCTTATATGGTCGCGGAACCATGGAATACCCGCGCCATTTCTGGGAATGAAGGAATTGGCTTTACTTTCATCCAAGGGCGGGAAATTTGGCAGGGGCACCCCGATCGGCTCTTGGCTGTAAAAGAATCTTTCATTCAGGACTATCCCAAAACCTATCGATCGCTAGTCAAGGCGACGATCGAAGCTTGCCAGTATTGCAGCAACCCTGCCAATCGCGAAGAGGTCGCCACCATCATTTCCCAACGCTCTTTTACTGGAGCAGATGTTAAATTTACTCGACCTGGAATTGTGGGCAGCTTTAACTATGGCGGATTTGACAACCAACCCCGCATGATCAACAGTTCGGAGACGACCCTTTTCTTTGATATGCCCACGTCAACGATTCCCCACGACCACTCAACTTTTCTTTGGCAGTCGCAAAGCC
>NZ_JANNDR010000547.1:0-4493 GCF_031378165.1 Chamaesiphon sp. OTE_75_metabat_556 | reverse complement strand
ATGTTGACGTATCCGTCGTTGCTAAATATTTTAAGATTACCTTGATTGGTCGAGAGGAAGTTTTGTAAGGTACTCAGCCCCATCCCTCTGCTTCTAATTTTGATGGCGGTACTGTTTCCAGTCTGAAACGCCCATTCTATGGCTTGCGCTGCATCTAGCGATCGATTTTGGGGTAGAGATCGAACGTTATTGGCTATGCCCTGCCCAAAATCAATAATAGTTAGGTGTAACTCTTTTTTGTTTGGGTAGTATTGTCCACAACTAAAAACACCAATGGATGAGTTGCTATGTTCAAAGGCATTTGTGTATATTTCCCAGACGGTACCAACGATCGCGCCTTTTAAGCCCAAGCTGATATCGACCAAGTTTTTTCCTAACCACTGATTTACCAGATACCCAATTATAGCACATTTGTTCTGGTCTAAATCTTGGCGATAAGGAACAGAATTACCATTCCAAGGCTCTACCCCTCGATCGAAACTGAACAAGAATCCATTTTGGGCGAGATTCATGCGAACTTTAGGCTGCAATGTATCCCAGTCGAAGTTTAACTGTCCGCCTTGAGATCGAACGTGATGGCTGAGTCCACCTAGAAACGCCACACCAAGGTGACTCAGAAAGCTGCACTTTTGAAAATCAAGGGTCAAGTCTAAGGAGGTTTCAAGTTTTTGGCCTACCATGTGCCAGATCTCTAATAAGGATTGGCAATGCTTAGATGTGTGATAGATGACGGGAATTTCTATTTTGACAGTCATGTAGTCGATCTATCTAAGCGGTTTGTTGTAGCTCGGCATATTGCCAGTAGGTGATGCCTGTATCATCACGATGGATGAGTATCCCAAACCATTCTAATCGATCGAGATTTTCCGCTATTGCATCCAATTTCTTCTGGGTATTTTTGCCTGTAAATTGGTTGGCTATCTGCACCACTGTCCATAACTGCCATACTCGCCACTAAACCCTTCCCACACCTCAAAATGCGAACCAATATCACAGGTAATCAAAAACGGCGGTAGCGATGGCAGCATCCGGTTATAAGCGTAGGATTTAGCCTGGTTGAATGCCTTCTGCATTTCATCCCGATAGCCTTTCGTCCCCCGCTTGCCGTGCCCCTTGCTCGAATTGGTACTCCCCTGCTTTGCCTCAATCAGGAAGTGAGACTCTTTATAAAAGTCCGCAAATCGCGTCGTCTCTGCCTTCTCACTGAAGAATTTAATGTTTTTGTCAAAACAGTATCGATCGCCTGCCTCACTGCCTTTTGGGGGCGGTGCTGGCACATCTAGAGCCACACATAAATCGCCAAAAAAGGTTTGATAATTAGCCCGTTCGTTCCCCTCGGAACCCAACCACTTAGTCAAGAAGTCATCAACTCGTTGGCGATCGACATCATTCATGCAAATATGAACGTATTCATGCGGGGTCTGGCTGATATATCTTACCGCTAAGTAACTTACAATCAAAGCAGCAGATCGATTTTTTAGAGGAAAAGCTACGCCAACGATCGCTAACTGCCTAATACCAATCACGGGACTGCAGGGGCGGGTTTATGCTAAAGATTTTTGTTCGACAATAACGGTCGATCGAACCCGCCCTAACCTACCAGTAACGGTAAGATCGAGCGGTATTTGATTTACTAGTGGGGAGGGCGGGTTCGATCGAGGATTGTTGGTGCTGATCGATAATTTCTAGCATAAACCCGCCCCTACAGATCTGTATAATGATTTTGGCTCATTTAGTCTGCGATTATCATGCTTCCCCAACACCGCTGGCAAATAGCACCGAGCAACTTATCACAGGCTGCAACCCTAGCTGCAGGTATCACGCTCACCCCTGATGAGGCGACATCACCATTGCTGGCGCAGGTGCTGATGAATCGCGGGATTGAGACGATCGAGCAAGCCGAGTTATTCATTCATCCAGAGACAGCGACATTACCTTCGCCATTGACCGAATTTCCCGATTTGGAGATAAGTTTAGATATCCTCGTCAACGCGATCGAGCAGAAGTCTAAAATCGCGATTTGTGGGGATTATGATGCCGATGGCATGACTAGCACCGCCCTACTATTACGCGCTCTATCGGCTTTAGGAGCGGATGTAGATTATGCGATTCCCAGTCGGATGTCCGACGGGTATGGGATTAATCAGCGGATCGTCGAAGAATTTCACTCTGAAGGTGTCAAGTTAATTATCACCGTGGATAATGGCATTTCGGCAGTAGCGGCGATCGCTAGAGCCGTAGAATTGGGCTTGCAGGTAATTATTACCGATCACCATGACTTACCACAGATATTACCGCCAGCGCAGGCAATTCTCAATCCCAAACTAATTGCTGAATCTTCGGTTTATCGAGCGATTGCGGGGGTAGGAGTTGCTTATCTGCTAGCTTTAGAATTAGCGAATAGACTCGACAAACCATCTTTAAGTGATGAGTTATTAGAATTATTTACATTAGGGACGATCGCCGATTTAGCACCATTAACTGGCATCAATCGTCGTCTCGTCAAACAAGGTTTACAACTATTACCCAACTCCCAAGTGACTGGGATTCAAGCCTTAATTGAAATGTCCGGCACCCAAGGCGGCACGGTTGCTAAAAATACCGCCATGAAGCCGGAAGATATTGGATTTAGATTAGGTCCGAGAATCAATGCGATCGGGAGAATTGATGACCCGCAGATTATTATTAATTTACTCACTACGGAAGATATGGGTGTCGCTTTAGCCAGAGCGATCCAATGCGAACAAGTCAATAAACAACGTCAAGATATGTGCGCGGCGATCGAACAAGAAGCGATCGACCTCATCGAGCATGGTAACTATAATATCAAACAAAATCGCGTCTTAGTTATCGTTCATTCCGGCTGGCATCATGGTGTAATTGGGATCGTGGCTTCGCGCTTAGTCGAACGCTATGGCGTGCCAGTATTTATCGGGACAAATGAAGACGAGCATCATATCCGAGGTTCGGCGCGGAGCATCCCCGAATTCAATGTGTTCGATGCCCTCAACTACTGTCATGATTTACTAGGTAAATATGGTGGACATCGTGCGGCAGGTGGATTCTCGATGCCCACAGAGAATCTAGAGAAATTTCAACAGACATTAAGTGAATTTGCCCACAAATGCTTAGAAGTCGAGCATCTCAAGCATTTAGTCAAAATTGATGCCGAAGCCGATTTAGCAGCAATTAATATGTCCCTTTACACCCAAATCGATGCAATTCATCCTTGTGGCATGGAGAATCCCGATCCGGTATTCTGGACGGCAAATGTCCGCGTCCTCGAACAAAAAATTGTCGGCAAAGGACACCTGAAATTTACTGTCGATACACCAGAATTTCCGAAAGGAATTAAAGCGATCGCCTGGCGATTTGGTGATTATTTTCCATTACCACGCTATTTAGATATCGCCTACAAACTCAAGGAAAATAACTGGAAGGATACACGCGCGATCGAATTAGAAGTTATGAGTGTGCGCTTACCAGTTGCCGCCCAGACTTATAAATTTAACTATCAAGAACGGGACTATGATTGCAGTATGTCTCCTGACAAAGCTCGCTTGACGATCGTCAATTCACAGGGTCAAGCTTTGGTAGTAAATAAAGGGCAGAAAGTGGCAGAGTTAATTGGGACAAGGGCAGTTGAATCGATCAATATTACGAAGCCCTATTATTTTCAGTTGATTAAAACTGCGATGCAAGTATTGCAAGTTAGTTAATGAAAGTCATGCGGTGTTGCTAAAATTTAGGGTAGCAGGGGCAATTCATGAATTGCCCCTGCCCTAAATCTTAGCTTCTACCCTAGATTTCATGGCTTGCTTTTAAAATAAATCATATCTGAATTCAGCAATACCAATTAGTCAAACAGTGGGGTCATTCAGATCATTGCCCGCTTCCGATCTTTGCTGGTAATTTAGCTCCAATTTAGTCTTCTATGCCAACACCTCTTTACCGACGGATTGATACTTAGCCCAACCCAACTGTGCGCGCGGATCGAGATAATCTCGCACCACCACACCGCGACTAGACGATCGCTCGAAGGCAACTAATAAGGGAATATCAGCCTTAAATAAGGGTAATTTAGCTTCTTCGAGGATCGCTCTAGCTTCGCGTCCGGTTTTGGTGCGGGAATCTACTTGGGTGAGCAGGATTTTATATTTCGCGCCCCAGGCTTCCAAAAGTTCGGTGGTTTTAATCGTGGTATCGATATCGAGATGGTTGGGCGTCGTCGGCACGATCAGCAGATCGCTACTAGCCACCAAATCTTTGAGTTCGTCTTGTTCGGGGCGGGCTTGGGTATCGGTAATAATGTGCGTATATTTACTAATAATCGCCGTCGCACCAGCCTGCGAGGCAACAGTAAAAGGCAATTTGTCCTCGCGCGACCAGACTAATGCCGAACGGTTGCGATCGGCATCGATCAGTAATGTCGGCGCATTATCCTGTAGATAAGCAGCTAGGTGAATTGATGTGGTTGTCTTGCCGACACCACC
>NZ_JANNDR010000528.1:0-17376 GCF_031378165.1 Chamaesiphon sp. OTE_75_metabat_556 | reverse complement strand
ATGAAAGTCGGCGAGCGTCGGAAATTAACTATTCCCCCAAAATTGGGCTATGGAGCGGCGGGTGCTGGGGGCGTAATTCCACCGAATGCTACGCTAATCTTTGATGTCGAATTACTAAAAATTGGAGACTAATCGAACAGCCGATCGTCTAAATTGCGATCAATCGGATTAGGTAAATAGGTTATAACTATGCTCGATCGATAGCTTCAGATCTACGCAGGGATTAATTTAGCTAGTAAGGACAGATACTGACAGAAACAAACCCGACTTCTCAGAGAAGTCGGGTTTGTGACCTCATAAGTTATTTACACGCGATCAGTCCGCAAATGGATCTAAAAAATCAAGAAAGGGCACCTACAACAGGTACCCCAAATAGCTAAATCAACGACAGATTAATGAACCCCAGCCGCTCGTTTGTACGCTTCATCCAAGACCTCAGACAAAGTAGGATGAGCGTGAACGTAGGTGGCGAGATTCTGTACCGAATTGCGTTGCGCGATCGCATTTGAGGCTTCATGAATCAGATCCGCCGCATGTAAGCCGATAATGTGCGTACCCAATACTTCGCCAGTATCCTTACGATAAATCACCTTCGCCATCCCATCGGCTTCGCCTTCGGCGATCGCTTTGGAGTTACCTTTAAAGTAACTTCTCACGGCTGCGATCTCAAAACCGCCAGTAGTTCCAGCTTCTTTGGCTTGAGTTTCCGTCATCCCGACAAAACTAATTTCGGGATGAGTAAATGCCGCAGCGGGGATACTTTGGTAATCGACTTGTTTCGATCGACCGCAGATATTTTCGACGGCGATAATCCCTTGAGCGGAGGCGGCATGAGCCAACATCATCTTACCCGTTGCATCGCCGATCGCCCAGAGATGGGGAACGGGGGTGCCATCAATTAAGACCTCTAGCTTATCGTTCACTGGAATGAAGCCGCGACGGTCGAGGGCGACGCCGACAGCTTCGAGATTGAGGTTTTTGGTGTCAGGAATCCGGCCTGTGGCTACGAGGCAAGCATCGACCTCTAGGATTTCGACGACTTCTTTGGTTTTGGCATCGGCGAGTTCGATCACGACTGGCGAACCAGGAATTACCCGTTTAGCGAGGAGACTCGATCGAGCGTCGATATCGCGCGGATCGATTAAAATCCGTTTGGCAAGTTTGGCGATATCCAGATCGAATCCCGGCATGAGTTGGTCGAGAAATTCGATAATCGTCACTTCCGAACCCAGGGCAGTATAGACATCGGAGAATTCCAATCCGATATAACCGCTGCCGATAATCGCAATCCACTGGGGAATTGTCTCCAATTTAATCGCGTCGTCGCTGGTAAACACCGTCTTGCCATCGATTTCAATGCCTGGGGGAACGAAGGGAATCGAACCTGAGGAAATCATCACATCTTTAGCCGTAATAAATTTCTCGCCTTCAGGTGTCGTCACGCTCACCTTCTGCGCTGCAACTACCTTACCCCAACCGCGAATCACTTCGACATTCAACCGCGTCAGGCTATTGGTCAAGTCACCACGCAGCTTCGTGACGAGATTACTCGCATGAGCCGCAATCCCCGCGCGATCGAAATTCACATTATCGACCTGAATCCCCATCGCCTTGAGATGGTGAGCATTTTTTAATTCTCTGACTCTTCCTGATGCGGCGAGCAATGCTTTAGAAGGAATGCAACCACGGTTGACACAAGTGCCACCCATATCTCCCGCTTCGATAATTGCCGTCTTCAGACCGCAACTGACAGCGTGGAGTGCCGCACCATGTCCGCCGACACCCGCGCCGATTATTACCAAATCATAGTCAAATTCTTGACTCACGTCTTTTAGATCCTCTTTGATGCTGACTCTCTATTTTGACTCCGACCGATCGCCCTTGTAAAGGCTCGAATGATAATTATTGCTCAAACTATCGATCTGCTAAATTTCAGCAACCAAACAATTCCAGTAGAAATCAAATAAAAAGGTAGTAGATATAGTGCATTCACAGCCAAAAAACACATGGCATCCATACCAACAAACATCATAATCACGAAAGGTAGCAGCAGATCGAAGAGATAAGGAATGATAAATCCTAACGAAACTAGACGATCGCTAAATACATTAAATATTGTTAGGATGCCGAACGGTATTCCAAATAGCAACCAAGTCACAGGCACGTAAAGCTTGCTATTTCGATTCAGCACGATCCAGATTGCGACAACACTGATTATTTGAATGTCTAATCCGACAGCAGCACCGAATGTGACGATCGATGGAATCTGGTAGCCAAATATCTCAACCGCGAAGCTTGGGCTTTGACCGATCGATAGAAAAGATTCAGCACCGTCTTTGATAAGATTGCCAATATTCAATCCGAATAATAGTCCTAGCAAACATAGCGATCGGGTTATGCGCTCTTCACTCGACCAAAATTGGTGCCAACTACTGATCATTTGATGTTCGATCTCAATTAATTAGCTGAAAACTTCTGCTACAGATTGCTCGAAATTAGATAACAACGGACTACTCAAGACATCGCTACCAAACAACGTCGCGATTAATAGTAAACCATTACTATCACGCCTGAAAATCTCGATTTGTTGTTTTTGCCAATCTACGATCCAATATTCCTGCACACCTCTGATTGCATAGAGCTTGCGCTTAACTTCTCTGTCACGCCGTTCGTTATCGCTACCTGCTGAGAGTACCTCTACTACTAATTCTGGTGCGCCGACAAGATGCCCAGAGTCATCCAAAATTCTCGCCAATCGCTCGTTACTAATCCAGACTAAATCTGGAATCACGTTATCATCATCAGTAAAGATGATGCCTGGAGTCGTGACAACCTCACCCAATTTACTCTGACTCGACCAAATCCCTAACGATTGAATCAACCTAGTAATAACTCTTTGATGATCCCAGTGAGGTGCGCGAGTCACGAGTAGTTCTCCATCGATGATTTCGTAGCGATTACCGTTATCGGGCAATAGATCTAGATCTGCGGATTTCCAGCGGGTGGATTGATACATCTAAGTCGGCTCCAGCAATTAACTCTATTTTGACATATCGGCTTAAAGATTAGCGATCGCCCACCTCGCGAGATCGCAGTGCATGAGCCTGTAAAAATAGTGATAATGCTATGCCGATCGTTCGATCGAAATCGATCCTCATTCTCGGATCTCAGCATTGAAAAACACCCCCATTCACCGCCAGATATTTCACTAATGAACGATCGATCTGAAGAGTCTCAATTAGTTGTCGATGCCCAGGAGCCAGCGGTTGACAAATGGCGGGTGATGCTGGGAATTAGTTTGGGAGTGTTGATGTACACGATCGATACCAGTATCGTGAATATTGCCATACCTACCCTAGTTAAAGATTTACACACAGATTTTGCGACGGTGCAATGGGTGGGATTGAGCTATGTACTGGTAGTGACTTCGCTCGTATTGGGAGCCGCGAGGTTGGGTGATATGCTGGGCAAAAAGCCGCTGTATCTAGGCGGTTTAATCGTCTTTACAGTGAGTTCCCTGTTGTGTGGCTTGGCACCCTCGATCGAAGTTTTGATTGGCGCGCGCGCCCTGCAAGGGCTGGGTGCGGTGATGATTTCAGCTCTAGGTGCGGCGATAATTGTCGAAGTATTTCCCGCATCCGAGCGTGGCAAAGCACTAGGCGTTATTGGCGCGGTGGTATCAGCGGGGATTGCTTTAGGGCCTTCAATCGGTGGAATTCTGATTGGTCTTTCTGGCTGGCGATCGATCTTTTTAGTAAATATTCCGATCGGGATTTTAGCCAGTTTTGTAGTTAATAAATACGTCCCAGTGGGGCAAAGAACCGATCGCGAGCAAAGTTTCGATATCTGGGGTTCAATCGCTATTTCTGCGGTCTTAGTTTGCTTTTCACTAGGGATGACAGAGGGTCAACGCTATGGATTTGCAAGTAGTTTACCACTGGGATTATTATTAGCATCGGCGATCGGATTAGTTGGTTTCATATTTCTAGAAAGTCGAGTCGCCCAACCGATGCTCGATCTCAGTTTATTTCGTGCTCAGACTTTTAGCTTGAGTCTATTGACGGGGTGGTTGGTGTTTATGGCCTTGGGTGGGAGTTCGTTCACCATTCCATTTTTCTTGCAATTAGTCATGCATTATCCGATCGAACATATCGGTTTGTTGATGGCAATTACACCGATTATTGGGGGTTTAGTTTCACCGCTGGCTGGGAATTTGAGCGATCGATTCGGTACCCGCAGTATAATGTTAATCGGCTTAATCTTGATGACAATTGGCTGTGTAGCCGTGAGTACTCTAAATGCCCAAATTCGCGATCTCGATTATATCTTGCGAGTAATTCCCCTCGGCTTGGGCTGGGGGATCTTTCAATCACCCAATAATGGTGCGATTTTGGGCGCAGTGCCGCCCCAACGATTGGGGATTGCAGCGGGATTGCTGTCACTGACGCGGACCCTCGGACAAACAACCGGATTACCCTTATTTGCCGCCATCTTCGCCACAATCGCTTTAGCTGGCAAAACAGCTAGCGATCTTACTTTGGCTGCGCCTGAAGCAATCGTCAGTGGCTTTCAGGGCACGTTTCAGATCGCGGCTCTGTTACTGGCGATTGCCGCCGGATTGACAGTGTTATTGTGGTGGCTGGAAAGTCGTAAATAAGCTCACTCATTGGCGGAGCCTGCCGGAACGATCGTTGCTGATTACCGTATCTGCGTCAAGCCGAGTTCGATCGATCGTACCCTAAAGTAGAATTATTTGACATGGGTGAATATGCTAGAGTTGCTTAACGATCGCGATCTGAATCTACAGATTTTCTAACTAAAAATGACTGAATTTCTTAAAGACGAAGCAGAATTTGAGTCGCGGTTAGCAGCGGCAAATGTATTCGTGGTAGACTGCACGGCTCCATGGTGCGGCCCCTGTAAACTAGTCGCACCACTAATCGATCGATTGTCAGCAGAATACGGCGATCGGGCAGAAATATTCAAGCTAGATATCGAGCCACATCGAGATTTAGCCAAACGATTGGGAATTAGAAATATCCCCGCCGTAATCTTCTTTAAAGCAGGTGCAAAAATTGAAACGATCGTGGGCGTTAAATCCTATGAAGAGTTTAGCCTGGCGGTGGATAAGTTATTAGCTTGACACTCCCCGCTCTAAAGAGACGGGTTTTTGCGGCTATCGGGCATCTGCCGATCATTCAATCGTCGATCGCGCGCGGACTCTTGCTAATCGCGACCAAGTTAAATCAATACAGGCGACAAGCTAGCACCTGATCGGTATGTCCAGACTAAGCTTTGGCTTTATCGATCCGCAACAAGAATACCATCAAGGCGACTACCCCGATTTGGAGGGCAAGATTGGGAATTGTGGCTTCCAAATTTCGACCAGCCAGCAGCTTAAAGAAAAACACCACCCCACCAATTGCTCCAGAAATCGCACAACTGACGTACACAAACTGACGCAAGCCTCGGAACGGCGATTTAGCCTCTGCCTGAAGCCGACGCCAAAGTTCGGGATCGATCGAATCAGGTTTAGGTTTTGGCTTTAATTCTGTCATTTTGTTCTCAAGTCAATTTATAATGATGGTCTGGGTAGCTCGATGCTTCCCTAACCCCGCCGATGTGGCTCAGTGGTAGAGTAGTTGATTCGTAATCAATTGGTCGCGAGTTCAAATCTCGCCATCGGCTTCATGTTGTACATTCGCACATTAAATGTCGCTATTTGGAAATTAGTGTCGCTAAATGAGCAGTTCATAGGTTTTTGCGATAATTCGCAGATTCATGTCGTTAAATGTTGAATTGGCACCAAATATTCTCGATCCGGTGGTTTTACCCAGATTTATGGCTGGTTCGCTGAATGCCGAATTACTAGAAGAAACGATCGATCTCATGCGGCAAGCCAGTTGGCTCAAAACTAAATTTGTTGATCGAGATCTGCTGATTGGTTAGCCACCTGCGGAATTTTGCCAGCTAACCCTGTCATCAATCGCAGTGCTAGGTATTTAAAAACCGGAATCCGATCGAGTAAAAATAGCCCCAGCCGCCGGACAATGACGATCGGTAGCAACCGCGTCGAGAACATCCGATCGAGAAAATCGGTAAAAGCTAAAATCACCCAATTCTCTGGCTTGCGCCAGTTGGCATAACGCTTGAGTACCTTCTTGCTGCCGATATCTTCCCCGGCTTGATGCGCGGCGACTAAAATCTCTGCTAGAGCTGCGGCATCCCTAATCCCTAGATTCATGCCTTGTCCGGCAACGGGATGGCAACAGTGCGCTGCATCGCCAATTAAGGCCAATCGATCGGCGATATAATCCTTGCTCTGCATCAACTTGACGGGAAATAACCAGCGTTGACTATCGAGTTGCAACTTGCCGAGTAAACCGCCCGTACAATGTTCTAATTCTTGGAGAAATTCAGCCGCAGGCAGATCGCGTAATTCTTCGGCTTGCTGGTGCGGTATCGTCCAGACGACCTGACAGCGACCGTCGGCTAATGGGAGCACGCCGATCGGCCCTGCGTACCAAAATCTTTCATAAGCCACATTCTGATGCGGTTTTTCCGGTTTAATGGTGGCGGTGATACAAGATTGCCAATAATTCCAACCAGAGGTAGCGATGCCAGCTTGCTCTCGGAGGGCAGATTTGGCACCATCGGCGGCAATGACTAGACTGGTACGAATTTTGGTCGGTAGTTCACCAGCGGGAGTTTGAATGGTAATTTCGGCACCAGTCGCGGTGGATGCTACTCCAATGACTTGGGCAGGACACATGACGGTGATATTTGTCGCCGATCGCAACTTAGTTTGCAGGGCAGTTAGGAGCGTTTCATGAGTCGCCGCATAACCCAGGGTTTCCCGCCCCAAATCCTGAGGATACATTTTCACTACTCCTGCATAATCGGCGTCAGAGATTTGAATTTGGCTAAATTGAGCAATCTGGGGTAAAACTGCTGGCCAGATGCCCAGTCCCCCAAAGATCTGGCCTGAGAGCATCGATAATACATAGGCTCGATTCTTCGCGATCGAAATCGATTCCGCTTGCGCCTCGATCGAGACTACCCGCAATCCCGAATTTTGCAGTGCAACCGCCAGTGTGTTCCCGATAATGCCGCCGCCGACGATCGCCAGATCGTAGTCTAGTGGTGGCGAATCGATCACCGCGACGGGTGAATTCAGCATCTGGGTTGGCGCATCTGCCCGAACGGAGAGAGAATCGAGACGTGGCATGGCGAAGAACTAACTAATAAGAATTGCAAACATATTCACAAGTGACTCTTATCATTATGACGGTTCTATCGCTCCAGGTCGAGGCTGATCGAGATCGAGAACGCCCTATTTTCCCGATCTGGAGTTGTGGCACTTTAGCGGTCGAGACTCGGTAGATATGGAAAAGTGCCTCAGTTAATTTAGCTGAGACACTTGGGTTGGAGTCCGAATTTAATTAATTCGGAGGCAGCCAAGTTAATCTGAGCACCAGATATTAATACTTTGGTGTGCCAGCAGGGGTGCCAGGAGTTGTAGTGCTAGGAGTCATGCTACCAGGGGTGGTCGCGCCAGGAACGGATGTTGGCGTGCTAGGAATGCTGCTATCAGTCGGAACTTTGATGTTCGTGTTGGTGTTGGTTTTGATGCTGCTAGGAGCAGAGTCGCTAGGATTGCCACTAGAGCTAGGCATTGCATCGCTAGCAGGTGTGGTAGATGAAGGCGTAGTGGCATCGATAGCACTAGGCTTCTTCTTGCTATTTGTTGCTGGCTGTTTCTTGATGCTGGTTGCTGGCTTTTTGGTAGTGTCTTTGGCTCCAGGAGTTGTAGTGCTCGGAGTTGTAGTGCTACCAGGCGTTGTGGTGCTACTAGGAGTAGATTGCATATCGCCACCAGCAGGAGTGGTCGTGGCGGCGGGAGCAGTTGTTTCGGTAGCAGGCTTCTTCTCCATGCTACTTGCTGGCTTTTTCTTGCTGCCGGCAGTGCTCTTAGTCGTTTTTTTCTTGGTAGTTGTTTGGGTCGTGTTCAATGCCACTGTCGAAACGTGAGCAGAGTTATGATGAGCCGATGCAGAGGAGATCGCACTCAACAGGCTCAAAGGGGAAAAAACCACAGCACTCAAGGCGATCGATTGAATTAATTTATTCATGAAAACTTGTTATTTTGTAGATGATTGGGCTAACAATTCGGCGGTTTATATCATTTGCCGCAAACTGATTATAACATCAAAATCCCGTAGTGTGTCGATACATAGAAAACTCGTGTAAATTTTGGTAGCGATCACTAAAATTATTTGAACGCTGCAAAATGTTTATCAAATCTGCGACAACACTTGAGAAATCGATCCAATATATTTGGGTTGGAACCGAAATGTAAATGAGTATATGCAGCCTGTACCTGGTATCTACTCCAGCCTTCATCAGCAAAAATCAAATTCGATTCATACCCCTGGAGATTGTATACAGGGGATGAGGGCAATTCCGTCAACGTAGAACGATGAAATTCGTGTCCCCACACTCGATCGCCAGCATTAAAGAGCACACTATCTTGTAATGCCGTCAGTTGTCGATAACCTAAAATCAATCGTTTGCCCATCACCGCAGCGGTGGGGAAAATTCCCACCATCGGATAAGATCGCGCTTCAAAATCTATAATTCGATCGCATAAATACATCAATCCGCCACATTCAGCGTAAGTGGGCATTCCCGCTGTAATCGCTGCTTTCACTGATGCGATTGCCGAAGTATTTGCTGCCAAAATCTCCGCAAATACTTCGGGAAATCCTCCCCCCAAATACAAGCCGCTGACATCTGGCGGCAGTTGGAGATCGACTAATGGACTCCACTCGACTAATTCGGCTCCCAAATCTCGTAACAAGTCGAGATTATCGGCGTAGTAAAAATTAAATGCCGCATCCTGGGCGATCGCGATCCTGACCTTCGGGGTAGTAAAGATTGTCGCACCCAACCCGAACCTCTCTCTTGAAAAGGTGCTCCACTTGCGGAGTTCGTCCGGTCGGGTTCCCCGACCATGGAACGAACCCAAGCGGGGGAAACCCCAAGACCGCACTTTTCGCTCCCCAGCCGGGATTTGGAATGCAGGTTTTGCGGTAAGTAAGGGTAATAATCGTTCCCAATTGAAACAAGTCTCGCCAAGATCGGCCAATCGATCGAGTGTTGCATTGAGATCTGTCAATTCCCCCGCCGGAATCAGCCCTAAATGGCGATCGGGCAAGTTAATATCATCTTGCCTTCTGAGTACGCCCAAGATGGGTAGATGGAGCGGTAAGAGGGCAGCCGTAAGTAATTCCAGGTGGCGATCGCTCCCCACCCGATTGAGAATAACCCCCGCAATCTGGACTTGCGGATCGAAGGTTCGATAACCGTGGGCGATCGCCGCAATCGATCGCGAAGTGCTACTACAATTGAGAATCAAGACTACCGGCACGTTCAACAGTTTGGCCACCTGAGCCGTACTCCCCGCATCCGTCGTCCCCGATGCCCCGTCAAATAATCCCATCACTCCTTCGACAATGGCACAATCTGCGGTCTGACTATGGCGATCGAAACATTGCCGGACATATGTTGCGGACGTTAAAATCGGATCGAGATTCCGACAAGCGCGCCCAGTGACATAGGAGTGAAACATCGGATCGATATAATCCGGCCCGACTTTAAAAGATTGTACTGTTTGCTGTTTGCGCTTGAGCGCGGCAAGTAAGGCTAAGGTGACAGTGGTTTTGCCCACACCACTGCGTTCTCCAGCGATCGCGATCGACATGTTTTAGAGGGTAGAGGATAGTGGATAGTGGATAGTGGATAGTGAATTTGGACGAGCGGATCGCTTTATCCCCAGTCCCCCGCTCGCTGCTCCTTAACTAATTTTCATCCTCAACTAATTTTAGCCAGAGGATGAATTCTGTCCCCCGATCGCTACCTGGGGGCGGACTAGTCACCTCTAACCTGCCGTGCATGTGCAGCACCAGTTCCTTGGCAATTGCCAATCCTAGCCCAGTGCCAGCAATACTACCTTGAGCCTGAACGCCGCGATAATGACGTGTAAACAATCGCTCCAAATCTTGGGGGGGAATCCCCACGCCAGTATCGCGGATGCAAATTTGGAGATGAGCTTGTCGTTCTAGATTGGTGGGGATCGCGCTCTGGTGGCGATCGGATCGCTTATTACCACCCAGCATCGAACCAACCCCAACTAACGAAGTATTTACCAGCTCAACGTCGAGATCGATTTCACCACCAGATGGCGTGTATTTCAAAGCATTATCGATCAGATTGCTCAAGACTTCTCGTAAGGCGGCGGGGTGAGCTTGAACTAATGGTAAATCGCGAGGAATATGGGTATAGAAACTTAAGTTTCGTTCTTGAGCAATTGCTTCAGCAGAATTGACTAATGGATCGATTACGTCTACTAATTGACAAGATTCGATCCGAAAAGCTGCATCGGGAAGTAATAAATTGGCACTCTGAGCTACTGGCTGATCGCGTCCGGCTGGCAGGGGTTTTAAGCGATCGTCCGTGCTACTAATGATGGGGATGTCGATCGCGCTTTCTAGATGGGTTAATAATTCTTGCAATCGATCGCTTTCGCGGACGATACTATTGGCAACACCACGATTATTGTCTTCAAGATGCAGCCGTTTGATTAATAATTTGCCAAACGTCCGAATTGCTGTCAACGGGTTGCGAAGTTGATGCAATAAATTGTGCATCAGATCTTGTTGCTGAAGCTGTAATTGTTGTTGCTGCTTGAGTTCTCTTGCCAACCAATTTTGACGGCGATCGAGAATCCCGGCCAGCGCGATCGTTTGCGCGATATTTTGGATTTCCGCTTCCTCTGCCACATTCCAAGGCTGAGTTTCCCGCGTTGTCATCAGCAATCCTAAGATCGTCCCTTCTGATACTAAAGGCAACAGGATTTGGTGGCGGTTGCTCGTACCAACATCTGCGGTACCACGCTCGGCTGGTTTGGGTGACACTAGGGCGATCGACAAGCGATCTCGATCGCTCGTGAGTTGGCAATCGGGGTATGAAAATAGACTCGATAGTTCTGCTGTCACACTGCTATTTAAGCCTTGTGGCTGGCTCTGAGCAGAGCGAGGTATAGATTCACTCACTATTGACTTTCCGCATGTCTGGGCGGTCATCTCATCGGGATTCATCAAATCCGAACGCGCGGCAATTTGCAGCGTTTCCGATCGAGCGGCCTCTGTTTCGGGATAGATGGCCACAGGTAATAGTTTTGACTCGCCACCACTGTCTAATTCCTTAGTAATGTAGACAATACTCAGCGTCGCACCCAAGCCATCGGCCAACAGTCGTAACTGGACGCGACACAAAGCAATGAATTCGGAACTCGCAGGTGTGGACACGATCGATGCTTGATGGTGATTGGTGTTTCGACTGACCCTAGCGACTATTGGCTAGCTACTACTAACTTATTATTTTGGCACGATCGACCAAAGTTGGCGATGGTAGCCAATTCGATCGGGAGTGAAATTACCGAGTTAGTTAATATTTGTTACAAATATTAAAATTTGCGATCGATAAACCCTCGGCTAAACCTTGGTTTTTCTTTAGGTTATTGGATTTGAGCGGATTAAGGGTCGATTTAGATGGGGGTTGAGTTTTTAGGATGAAGCGGATAGAATAGCGACGGCTTTTGTAACAGGCATTACATCTGTCTGCACCAAAGAGGAGGTAAGGCGGTTGGCTAGAAGACGCAAACGGAAAAGTCGGAGACGGCAAGAAGGGCGGAGAATATTGGAGCAGGTTCCACAGTTCAGTATTGAAAGTGGCGAAGACAAACCTGTGACTGCTGCGCGCAAATATATCTTGTCGGAAGGTATCAATCCACCAGCACTCTTGCTGGTGAAACGCAACGAACACACTACCGATCGCTATTTCTGGGCGGAAAAAGGTTTATTTGGCGCTCAATACGTCGAAGAAAACCATTTTCTGTTCCCCAGTCTACGCTCGTTAGAGCCAGAAACAGAAAGTCAACAACTAGTAACTGCTGGCAGCAGTATCTACTAGTTTGCTGACTTTCCGGACATAAAATCTCTATTTTTTGGAGACCAGCACTCTGGGGCGATCGCCTTGGAGTGCTTTTTTATTTTATATCTTCATGGGCACTTAATTGCAGCGCAGATTGAAATACAGCTAATTCATCTCGATGCCCGCTAATTTCGATTTGGGTTGGTGCAGTCGCCTCAGTAGCGGCTTTGACCCGCAGGCGCACTTGTTCGGTACGGGTCGATCCAGCCCAATAAAACCAACCTGCTAACGGTGCCACCAGTAGCAACCCCCAAAATAAATTACCGATATCCGGCAACACCATCGCTAATACCAACGCCAGACACATCGAGCCAATCGCCGCTAATCCAGTCAGCAACACTGCCAAAAACACACTCGGACGGACTAAGCCTTCAAACGTAATAATGTCGGTTTCGCGATCGACCGCCGCAATCTTGTAAGCGCGTTCTTGGAAATACGCCTCTAAGCGTGGCAATAAAGCGGCTTCCGAGTCACCAGTCTCTAAGACCATCTGTTCGATCCGATCCTTGGTCGAAGCCCGAATAAAGAAAAACAAACCCACCGCGAGTAGGAGGGTGAGGATGAATGTGGAGGTGAGGACAGTAGTGTTCATTGAGGAGTGGGGAGTGGGGAGTGGGGAGTTGCGGCTCGCGCTCCTCGGCTTTGCCGAGGGTTTAGCGAGACAAGACAGGGAGCGGGGAGCGGGGAGCGGGGAGCGGGGAGCTAAAAGGGAACACAGTTCCACTATCAACTCCCAGCCATCAACTATCAATTATCAATTATTAATTATCAACTAACTCCCAACTACCCTCTATCCCCTATCCCCACATACGCTTGCTGGTGCTGACCCGTATAGATTTGAGTCGGTCGAAAGATGCGATTTTCTTCGAGTTGTTCGTTCCAGTGTGCCAGCCAACCGGCTACTCGCGCGATCGCAAATACTGGCGTAAATAAATCGGCGGGGATGCCCATTTTCCGATAGACCAAGCCTGAATAATAATCGACATTGGGATAAATACCCCGCGCACCTAGATGCTCTTCCAGTACGCGTTCTAATTCTAAAGCGACGTCATAATAGGGATCGTAGCCAAATTTCTGAAATAGTTGCTCGGCCAAATCCTGAAGAATCATCGCGCGCGGATCTTTGACACCTTTGTAAACCCGATGCCCGAATCCCATAAATTTGTACTTGGGATCTGATGCCAGACACTGCTCGACGTAGGGACGGACATTGGCTACAGTCCCGATCTGTTTGAGCATCAAGATGACTTCTTCATTGGCACCACCGTGGAGGGGTCCCGCGAGGGTACCGACTGCTGAAGCAATTACTGTATAGGGATCGGCCAATGTCGATGCCGTCACCCGTGCCGAGAAAGTCGAAGCATTCATCGTGTGCTCGGCATGGAGAATCAAACAGACATCCATCACCTTCGCGACGATCGGATCTGGCTCTTTTTCGGTCAACATGTACAGAAAGTTGGCAGCATAATCCAGATCGTCGCGCGGCATTACCATATAGTTACCCTTGCGCATCAGTTGAAATGCCGCTACCATCGTCGGAATTTTGGCCAGTAATCTAATTACGGCTTGACGGGCATAGTCAGGATTGGGTAAGGCATGTCGCGAATAAAATAAACCCAAAGCAGCCGCTGAAGCCTGGAGTGCATCCATCGGATGTCCGGTTTCGGGAAAACATTTCATCATGTCTACGATCCGATACTTGATCCGGCGATGGGAATAAATTTCGGTAGCAAAGTCAGTCAGTTCAGTCTGGGTGGGGAGTCTGCCCCAAATTAGTAAGAAGGCGGTTTCGACAAAATTACTGCTAGCCGCCAGTGATTGGATCGGGATACTGCGATATTCCAACACACCCTCTTTCTCGCCGCGATCGGTTGTTTGGATACCGACATAGCTGATGCTCGATTCGGCAGCAGGCACCCCTTCTAATCCAGCTCTGTATTCAGGTTTGCGATCGCCTTCTGTCATAACAATGATGAATTAGCTAGGTTACTGTAAATTAGCTGGTATCACAATAATACCTTGTTGGGGGATGGGGGGTAGAGGATAGGGGATAGAGGGTAGTGAATATTGAATTTAGACGCTTGCGTCTTTTCATTCCCCGAACGCCCCGCTCCGAACTGCCAACTCCCAACTCCCTACCCTCCTACTAATCGCAAATAAGCCGTAGCCAGGGCATCGGCATCCCCAACGTTGCCAGGGAATAGGACGACAGGGAGATTGGGAAATTGGGAATGGTTTGGTGGGGTGACTATCGCCGAACAGCCGGGGAGGATCTGGCCGATCGATCGGGCACTAGTCAGGGCTAGACCCTTGCTGAGGGTGTCGTTAGAGGTGATCCCACCTTTACTAATCAAAAAGCCAATATCGGCGGGTAAAGCGCGGATCGCGTCCATCAGGAGTGCGGACACGGCCTCGCCAAATTGGAGTCTGGCTTGGGTGCTATTGAAGGCGAGTTCTTGACGACTGGTATAGATTGCGGGGGTATCGCCAGCGGCATGAATGCTATTGACTCGATCGACGATCGAGGCCAATAATCCCGCTCTCACCGTTGCATTCTCGCCGACGAGTTGGGAAATATCGATTTCCACGCCGACAATCCCTGGTGTCGCGAGCAGTTGGGTTAATTGATCGGTGGTTTTTTGAACGTGGGAACCGATGATAATCGCGCCTGGTTTGCCATCGCGGACGTATTTGGACATCTCGGTAGCGGGAATAGGTTGTGGACCTAGTTGCGCGAGTGAAGTTAGGATACTCGCCCCACTGCGAAACAGGAATTTCTTACCCTGACTGACTGCCGCGAGGACATCGGCAGCAAAGCGATCGAAATCCGATTGCTGTTCGCCATCGACGACACAACAGCGATTGCGCTCCAATTGCATCAGTCGTTCCAGACTGCCACTGCGAACTTCAGCGAGTAAAAATTGCACCACGCGATCGGCAGGAATCTGACCTTCGGTCTTTTCGGCAACATAATCGGGTAGGTAGCTATGATTGTAAGCAAAAACCGAATCGCGGGCAAATTCGGTCTTGTGGACTGGGGTTTCGACCCCATCGACTAAGAGATAATGAATACTATCGCGGGTAATTCTGCCCCCTTCAAAAAAGGCGGGCATCAGGAAGTGCGCGTCGAAGCCGCCCAATTCTGCCGAGATGACATCAGTCTCGATCGGGTAATGTCCGCGTAGGGTAGAATCCGATCTACTCACCACCAAAAATTCGGTAATCTTGGTAGCAGCCAGGGCGATTTTCAAGTTTTGGCATACCTCGCGGGTGACGGCGGCGGCTTGTTTTGCTGGGAGCGCGCGCGTATTAGTCAAGATAAAGAAGATCGGCACTTCATCCATCAACCCAATTTTGAGAGTCTCTACATCCCACTTAGTCAACAGCAGACAACTATGAACTGTTTGCGACCCAGTGGGGTCGTCATCGAGGACAATTATTTTAGATCGATCTGTCATAGTTGTTTGGTGATTGAAGATATCTGCCTGTGTCATCAATAATAACCAACTTGTTTACCGATATTCACCAAATCGTTCAAACTCCCCATCTTATCGATCTCAAAGGGTCGATCTCGATCCACAGATCGCCAATACCATTCGATCGCCAGAACTCCAGCCAATAATATGTTAAAAAATTCATGGTATGCCGTCGAGTTTAGTAATGCGATCGGTACCAGCCCCAAATTACTAAAAATCCTCGATCGAGAAGTAGTATTATATCGTACTGCGAATGGACAGATCCACGCGATCGATAATACTTGCATTCATCGCGGTGCCGCACTTGCCCAGGGCTGGATCGCCAACGGCTGTATCGTCTGTCCCTATCATGGCTGGCAGTATGGGACGGATGGGACTTGCCTGAACATCCCGTCGCTCTCACCGACAGCGACCGTGCCCAAGCAAGCAAAAATGAGCACATATCCAGTCCGGGAGAAATACGGATGGATTTGGCTATGTTTAGGCGATGGTGAGGCGGGAGAATTGCCCGTGATTCCCAATTTTCCGGATCTCAAATCTAGTAAATTGCGATCGATTCAAGGTAAGTTTTATTGGCAGGCTAATTACGAACGCGTGCTCGAAAATGGACTAGATTTCGCTCATGCACCTTTCGTCCATGCTGGTGCTTTTGGTAATCCCGATCGACCAGAAATTCCAGAGTTGAAAATTGAGAATTATGCTGGTGGTGCTAGTGCCACAGCCTACCTCGCAGCAACACCTCCTCAAGGTTTGTGGCGGTTGTTAGTGCGCGGCGAACGCGCCCCAATTCAGACCCGGACGGGATTTTTCTTACCCAATCTGACATTTTTAGAAGTTCATCTACCCTTCGGACAATTGACGATTTGGACGGCACACGTCCCGATCGATATTCAGCATACGGTCAGTAAATGGATGAATTTTCGGAACTTTTTTACAGGGAAATGGGCAGATCGCGATGCCGCTAACCGGACGATAAAAATCTTCGAGCAAGACCGACCGATTGTCGAGTCCCAACACCCCCAAATCATCCCCACCGATCTCTCTAGCGAATTATACGTAGCCGCCGATGCCCTTCAATTGCAATATCGAAAACTGCGTCAGTAAATACCGATCTCCCCGATCTTCATCCCCACTGGAGCCATTTTCATCCCAAACATAAAGTTCAAATTAAGATTTACAGTAAATAGTCAATTCAGACGGTAAAGAATTGTGTTTCGGTGATTGAGGTTACAGTTATCGATGCTACTCGTGGCATAATCAAAATACGGAGCTAAATAAAGTAAGTCACAAAATGTAGACACCAGGGGAGTAGCGAGCATGTTAGAAAAAATATTTTTGGCGATCGCGATCGCTTGCTCGCTCTACTTAAACATCCAAATCAAATCGCCACAAAAAGTAGTAGAAGTTGGGTTAAGTTACCCCACTGCTGTCACTCTCCGAAATCAATAATATTAACTAAAAGATAGCTTCTATCTATTCTTAAGTTATAAACGATCGAGTTTGATTAACAGGTATTATTGAAGATCGACTCGATCGAAGTAGCGTAGCCAGTAGATTGATAGTTGCTAACGATAACCGATCTTCAAACACATTTAAGAGTTATAAAAAATTTCAAGGTGTGTTTTTGGAATAAAATATGAGCTTCGACCGAATCTAAATCGATCGACAATACCAGAGTGTATTTGTAGATTTTCAAATTGAGGGGTTGTCGAGAGGTAAGCTAGTGGATATTTTGGCGTTGCTGAATTCAGGTATGAAATGCGCAAACAATTTTTGGAAGGGTAATGCCTCGTGCTTACCCCGCATCGATTAAGGGTACCCACAAGCGGCGTTTTTAGTCGGGGGG
>NZ_JANNDR010000486.1:0-3464 GCF_031378165.1 Chamaesiphon sp. OTE_75_metabat_556 | reverse complement strand
ACTGCTGCCAAAAATTGCCGCTCGGCGAGCGCAACCGCCGCACTCGCCGCATCTTCACTATTTAATAAACCCTTGAGGACGACATAGCGCGATAATAAATTGTCGAAACCCAGATAAATCCAGCCCAGTCCCCCATAGGCGATCGCGCCTTTAACTTCATATTGTCCGCCAACCACATCGCCAGGAGCCAGACTCGGCACAAAATTATATTTTTGCCCGCACTTGGTACAAAAACCTTTATCCCTTTTGGCAGCAGTATTGCAACCCGCACAGAATCGCTTATTTTCTGGTACCTTGGCTTCGACTAAGACGGCGAGTTCGGGAGCTGTAGAAGGTAATTCAGGAATCGATACCAATCCCGCACCCAGTTGGCGGCGACTACTCTTGCCTACTGTCGGCGCACTCCGCCGCGTACCGCGCGATCGATTGCTCGTCGGACTCGATCCAGTACTGGTGACAGAAGCACTATTGGGCGCAGTTTTCAGACTTTGAGAACTAGCTACTGGTTTGTTACTGGCAGTAGCCGCTAGTGCGATATCCAATTCCGATTGCGATTTGAGTGCAGCCAGCCCACAGGTATCGCAATAACCATCATCGATCGAGCCGTTACAGTTGTTTCGAGTGCAAGTTAGTTGTGACATACCTGGGGATGGTGGGGTAGGTGAGAGATGTGCTGAATTAAGTCAATCGAGAATAAAGATAATTTACGAATTGTCCCTACTTGCTATTGTGGTTTTTCATCCTTGGGAAATTTGCATTTTACTTCGATCGAAAAATCTGCATCTGTTTTAGAACTAGCAATCATCGGTAAACCACACGCCGCACTAATTTTCAGGCTGAATTTAAGCTTAACTTCTTCAACTTCGGCGATCGCTAAATTCTTGAAAGCACCGATCGCGTATTGAGCATAACCACGAATTGTGTGGTGGACTTTTTCTAGTTCGACGATAACTGCTGGCGGAATAATCGATTCAGCACCCCTAAGGGTTGGACTTTTGGAAATATATTCATCTTCAACCGCTGCGATTGCTGTCGCAGACGACAAGCCGTTCGATCGGACTGGTTGGGCGGTATCGATGAAGACTTCATAACTATTGTCACCATCTTCAAAAATTAGGCGTTGGGGCTGCGACATAAGTTAAGTTCACAAACAATTACAGCGTTGACTGGCGATATTTGATATTCTAGTTTACATAAATAATATCGTTGTAGTAATAATGGCACGATATGCCCTAGTAGTTGGAATTACGCAGAATCATACACCGCTGCAAACCTTAGAAAAATCAGTTGCCGATGCTAGCGCGATCGCTGCCATGCTGCGAGACTTTGGTGACTTTGAAGTAGAACTGGTAGTAAAGCCAGAACAGACAACTTGCAAGGCTTTAGCGGCCAAGCTGCGGGAGTTTTTGGAAGTGCGAGCACTGCGGCATGAAGCGTTAATTTATTATACCGGACATGGGTTTCCGGTGCTGGATGCCTTTGGCGAGACGGAGGCATTTTTAGCCCCATCGGATTGTGTCGTGGAGCTGGGTGCCGATGGACGGGTGGCGCGGCAGCAAAATGGACTGTCGCTGCTGGCGGTGAGCAAGTTATCAGCACGGGCGGAGTTGAGTAATTTGGTGATGCTGCTGGATTGTTGTCACAGTGGTTATTTATTGGAAGAATCCTTACTCAAGCAGACATTTACCACGTTTATTCAGAAAGATTATTGGCTGATGACGGCTTGCCGGAGTTTTCAGTCAGCCTATGCCAAGCAAAGCGATCGATATAGTATTTTTACAGGCGCAGTATTGGCGGGATTGAATCGCGATCGAGCGAACGATCGTGGCGAGGTGACAGTTGGGGCGTTATTTAACTCTGTGGCAGAAGCAATGCGGGGTGAGCTACAGGAGGTGATGCAGCTATCGCTGGGGCGACAGACGTGGGTAGTCCGCTATCGGCTAGTAGAGTCAGTGCCACCGCAGATCGAGATCGATCTTGAAGCACCAAAGATATCTAAAAAATCTATGTCTGATGAATCAATCTCGATCGATCCGCCAGCTCCGACAGATCGATCGACGGGCAAAAGACAACGACTGGAAAAAAGGCAAACCACGCTCCAGTCAGAATGGCAGATCAGAACCGAGAAATTGACACAGATAAGTGCAAGTTTTGCAATTCAAACAGATCCGAGCATCAAGTTTCAATTAGAAAACCAAATTGCAGATGAGGAAGCAAAAATCCTGGAATTAGAACAGAAATTAGATAAAATCGAGCAATCGATCGCAGCTTGTTAGTTCGTGTAAATCTTGAATTAGTAATCGATCGAATCTAAATGCAAGAGCCAACAGGACAAATCCAACGACTGCTAAAAGTCCAAGCCAGATTGCGATCAGACTGGGAGCTTAGGCATGAAAAGCTAATAAAATTAGCTAAAAGTTTAGCGATTAAAAACGATGCTGCGACTAAGTTTAAATTAGAAAATCAAGTTCGGGACGAAGAAGCAGAAATTCTGGAGTTAGATCGCAAGTTAGAAGCGATCGAACAATCTTTAGCCTCTGGTTCGATCCCATCTACATTGGCAAAACTATTTCCAGAGATCGTCGTAGATGAAACTAATCCCTATCAAGGTTTGTTTGCATTTACACCAGAGACAGCCAAGTTTTTCTTTGGGCGAAACAAGGAAATTAAGAAGCTAGAAGAGAAGGTTAAAGATTGTAATTTTGTGCCAGTAATTGGAGCTTCAGGGAGTGGTAAATCATCGCTGGTGCGGGCGGGGTTAATTCCTCGATTATTGGCATTGGGTTGGCAAGTATTACCGCCAATTAAACCAGGATCGGAGCCGCTGAGAACGTTGAAGTTATTAGTGGGTGGATTGTTTGAGGTGGCAGAGCGGGAAGAGATTTATGGCGTATTAGAGCAACAGGGATTAGGCGCGATTGTCTCGCGGTTGCCAGGGGAAGCGCGAGTATTACTAGTAGTGGATCAGTTTGAGGAGGTGTTTAAACAGTGTCAGGATCGCCAGGAGCGGCAGCGATTTATCGATTGTTTGACTAGTGTGAGGCAATCAGACAACCACCGATTAGTAGTAGTAACGACGATGCGGGCGGATTTTGTCGATCGATGGTTGACATCGGGGGTGTTGACGCAAGCAATCCAGGATGATGCGTTGTTTCTGGGCGTACTCGCGGGAGCAAATCTAGAGGATGCGATCGAGTAACCATCCGCGATTCAGGGCTACAACTTACAGCCAGGGCTATTAGAGCTAATTTTGCGAGATGTGGCGAATGAGGAGAATTGTTTGCCGCTGTTGGAATTTGCTTTGACAGAGTTGTGGGAAAAACGCGATCGATCGAACCAATTATTAACTGTCGATGATTATAAAAGCTTAGGCGGCTTGGTAGGCGCACTCGATCGACATGCAGAGGAAATCTATCGGGATTGGGCACTGCGAGGGCAGGGTGAGTGGGTGCAGCGGGTAATGC
>NZ_JANNDR010000440.1:0-3285 GCF_031378165.1 Chamaesiphon sp. OTE_75_metabat_556 | reverse complement strand
GTAATGAATATCATGCTGGTATCTGTCACCGAACGCACTCAAGAAATCGGCCTCCGCAAAGCGATCGGGGCTACCCAAAATGATATCCTGACTCAATTCACGATCGAAGCAATCATTCTCTCGGTAGTCGGCGGGATTATTGGCACGTTAATCGGGATTGGCGGGATCGTTATTGTTCGCAATTTTAGTCCGCTCAAAACCGCCGCAATTTCACCATCGGCAATTATTCTGGCTGTGAGTGTTTCGGGTGGGATTGGGTTGTTCTTTGGGGTGGTTCCGGCTCGACAAGCTGCGAAATTAGACCCGATCGAGGCTTTGAGAAGCGTTTAATTTAGTTGAAGGTTGAGATTGACTAGCAATCTATTTCTATTCTCAAACAACCTATCTTTACACTGCTAACAATCATCAGTGAACTGAGTTACTGTAAGCGTTGGTTTGTCCATCTAAACATTAGCTTTTCAACCTCCGACCAACCTTTTGCCGAAAGGTACAATGCGGCTTCCTTGCATTCCATAATCAATGAATTGGTAGTAAAATATTGCTCTAAATTGCTTATTTCTGGCGAAGATAAGTCTAGCCATTCTAAATCTATTATTAGAATTTGACACCAAAATTGTAAAATATTTTTAGCAAATATTACATGTTCCTCATCTGCTTGGCTTTCCTCTGGAATCTGTTGTTCTAATGATTGGATTTTTGATTTAGCATCCGCATAATTTATATGATTAAAAATTTTCAACTTTGAGAGTTTATCAATTAGATTGTTTGAACTAGCAATAGCAGTAGGGATGGCTTTAGAATTATGTTTAAGCATCGCAATGTTATAAATATTTGTAATGCAGTAGTTAATATCATCTGAATTGTTATAAATATAAGAGTAAAAATTGCGGTTATATACTTTAGCCTTTGGAATAAAGGCATAGATAATCAATAGTGCTAAATTTCGTTGAGTTACAGAATTAACTTCACTTTGAACATCTTTAGTGGTTTCTTCTACCCAGTTTATAAGATGTCGAGAATTAGATGTATGAATTAGCCTACTGGATGATACAGCCATTCTACCTAGAAGATTATCAGCCCCATTCCTCTTTAAACCTGCTACCAGCAAAAATACTTCGCGCCAGCGAAGATCCATCAAATGTTGTACAACCATCTGACCAATTAAATGTCGATCTACAATATATTGAGCAGTGAGGTACTCTTGTAGAGTTAGATGAGAAAAAGACAAAGTACTACTCGATCTTTCCACTAAAATTCCTTGCTGTATTTGAATTGCTCTAAGAACATTTTCTCCATCTAAATGCTTGGGTGCATTCAAATTTTCAGCAATAAATTCACATACTTCTCTAATTATTTCTCGTTTTTCAAAAAATAGCCGATCTAGACTAAACTGCTCATAGGCAATTTTTGCTAACAGCATTTCCTCTAACTGAATTGTCAAATCCTTGTAAATTGGATCGCGCTGGATTCTTTCCTCTGCGGCCCAACGACGGAGGAGAATATCTAAAGCATCTTTATATAAAGCCGCTCGATGCTTGGGAAAACAAGATGATTCATCATAAACTAGACAGAGAAATGTCAGTAATAATGGAGTGTGTGCTAATTCCTTGGTAGATTGATAACCATTTGCATTCAAAAGTTGCCAACAAGCTTCTGCCATTGCTACGTCCAAATCCTGTTCTTGACAAAACCAGTTATTGATAAATTGCTGGATCTGTTCGTCATCAAAATCTGCCATCTCGACATTTACCAGGTTATTAAATCCACCTTGATAAGCTGCCGTTCGACAGGAGATGATAAAGCGGTTATCTTTGTATTTATTGACAAAATCTTGGATCTGCGTAATTGCCCGATTCAAGTGTTGGCTGGGAATCTCATCTAATCCATCTAATAAGAGCAGCATTCCGCCCTTACTTAGTAAGGTTTGAGTCAGAATATTAGCACTCTCAAAACCACAGGTTTCTAGCTCTGACTGAATCTTCTCAACTAGATCTATTTTTTCACTATCGCAACGTTTTAGCTCGATCAGAACTGGAATTAGTCCGTGGAGATATAATTCCTCTACTGGCGGCTCTATAGTTCCGGTAAGTAGCTGTTGTTTCTCTGCCAATCCAGGTTTTAATCCTGGTAATTTAGTTTGCAGATGATGGCGAGAACGATCTTCTTTTCCCAGCAGTGCCGACAAGCCAATCTTTTTCAAAAAAGTTGATTTTCCTGCACCTGGTTGTCCAAGTACCATCAAATATTGATATTTATTGGCGATACTAATTCCATCTTGCTTATGACATTCATCGGATTGAAATCTGCGTTTGGCAGCATCTCGATATGCTTGTTCTTGATCTTGAAGAGATTTATACTTCCACAGATTTCGCCCTTCAATAATCTGGACGTTGGTATAAATATTTTCCAGTTCGGCAGGTTCGGGCATTCCCAAGACGCTGATTTTGCCGTAGCGATGGCGATAGCTGTCGATATACTCTTTGCAAGCTTGGGCAATTTTCTCTTTAGTTGGAGGAGCACTTGAATTAATCTTTTCGATTTGGCTAGTGCCTTTATCCCAACCCCATTTCAATACAATCTCTGCTAGTTTTAACGAAATCGGATCGGGTGTCATGGGTGCAACCAAAGAACAAGTGTATTTCTACTCTAGCTGAAAAATTAATTGATCGACTACAAAGTCATCGATCGATCCAAATCCCCCTTCAGTAGAGCAGGGTTGATTCATCGATAAAAATCCGTAGGGGTGGGTTTATGCTATCGATCTCTGGTGTGATGATAACTATCATACGAACCCACCCTCCCCCACTAGCAACCTTTCGATCGCATAGCGTGACGATAACCTTCATGCAAACCCACCCTCACTCATTAATAACCTTTCGATCGCATCGCGTACCATTAGCAATCGTCACATTGGGTTGGTGACGATCTATAAGCATTTCTGGTGGGGTGGGCAGGTTTGTACGGAGGTTGACTTCGGGGTTTGAACTGTTAGCATAAACCTGCCCCTACAGATTCTTTTATTAAAAAATCCCCCTACCTTCAGAAGGTAGAGGGGATTTACGGGGTTTCGAGATCTTTGTTCGATCGAATAATTTTATCGTTCGGTTAACTTCGTTAACACCTGATTAGAACGTTCGACAAACGTATTCATCCCATCCGCATTGATGCCTTTTTGTGCCATCAAAGCTAGATCGTAAATATGCTGACAAACGAGATTAACTAAAGCTTGATTTGGTGAACTGCCCTCAGCTTGAACGATCGATCCGCGATCGAGATTTGCTAAGT
>NZ_JANNDR010000419.1:0-2395 GCF_031378165.1 Chamaesiphon sp. OTE_75_metabat_556 | reverse complement strand
TGCTAAAAAACTCCATCAAGATCTCGTTCGATCGCTCGAAGCATTAGTGGCATCGTCTAAGTATTCATAATTGGATGGGAATGAGTGTTAACCGTAGATTCAGGTTACCCACAAGGGGCACCCCCTACAGATAACTTGTGGGTAACCTCACAGATCTCTGCTTTTTTACTAGTCTTTCTGTCCTGTTGCAAGTGTGAGTAGAACCTACATTACTAGCGGTTCGCGATGCTCTTGTGGAGAGGCTTCGCCAGCGAGTTGACAGTACAACTGCTTACACAGCGAAATCTCAGTACCTTGTCTATTCCACACTACTCGATCGAAGATTTGATGCAAGAGGAACATCCCTCTACCGGACTCTGATTCGTTCTGGGGCAATAATTGGGTCGGTGTTTCTTGCCGATTGCGCTCTGGTGGATGAAATCCAGTTCCTTCATCCGAGATAATCCACCAATATGCACCCTCTTCAAAACAAAAACGGACAACAACCTGTTTGTGAGGGTCGAGGTTGTTTCCGTGTTTGGCGGCATTTACTAATGCTTCTTGAAGCCCTAAGCGGACTTCCATGTGCCATTTAGTCGGCACTGCTGATAAAAGACTATCGACGATCGGAGCAAGGAACAGGGTCGAGGAAAAACTAAGTTTATCCCATTCAGACTTCACTGGACTTAATACCATAGCAATCTTTTAATCCTCGTAGGGCACTTTGCCGGATTACAAGCGCGAACCGCGATCGAACAGTATGACTCCCGATTTAGTATCGGCTAGACCATGACCACACTCACTCAGGAAATAGTACCTTTGCACCGATGAGCGACAGCTCAGGATCGGTTTGGAGTCTGTATTCCTTTGGATAGAGAGTCAGCTATATTCACATCTACCATTATAGTTACAAAATCTCGATCGGTCTAGGCAATTATCGGGACGATCAGTATATAAAATTACTATTATGCTTACTGGGCAAGCATAATAACGCATAAATCGATCTGAAACATCATTAGCGATGTTGAATTGGAGTCACCAATAATGGCTAACCAGATCGCCGTAGTAGTACTGTAGCAAGCTATGTGGCAGACGGGGGCAGCGATCGACAGCAGACAAAATGAAATCGGCAACACCACGTAATTTACGACTTGCTGATGTTACCGATCTATGCGGGGGACGATCGATCTGCGACAATTTACCAATCGATTGGTAATTAATTGGCACTGGGGGTAGCAGCTTTGGTAAGAAAAGCCACACACTCAACATGCGCCGTTTGGGGGAAGAAATCGGCAGGTTGAACGAGATCGAGGTGATAGTTACCTTGTTCGCACAGGACTTGTAAGTCGCGTGCTAGAGTAGCTGGTTTGCAACTGATATAGATAATTTGGGCGGGTTGCATCGCAGTCAGGGCATCGAGGACGGCGCGATCGCAACCTGTGCGGGGCGGATCGAGCAACACGACATCGGCTTGCATGTCTAGCTCTGGTAATATCTGTTCAACTTCACCAGTGCGAAATTCGACATTATTAATGCCATTGAGCCTAGCATTGGCTCTGGCTTGCACTACTGACGCACTATGGACTTCAATCCCCATCACGCGTTTGACGCGCTTGGAGAGTGGCAGCGTAAAGGTGCCGATCCCACAATAGGCATCGATCAAGGTTTCTGTCCCATTAAGCCCAGCCCGCTCGACAATCAAATCGAGGACGGTTTCAGCTTGCTCGGTGTAGATCTGAAAGAAGGTATCGCCCTTGAGTTGAAACTGGAGGTTCCCAAACGTCTCACAGATATATTCGCGCCCAGCCACGCACCGAGTCTCGGTGCCAAAGATATTATTCGTCGGTCGATCGTTGAGATTGAGACAAACACCCACGAGCTTGGGATACCGCTGCATCCAGCGTTGAGCTTGTCCTTCGATATCGGGGATATTGAGATCCGTGACTACTAATGTCAGCAAGATTTCCCCCGTCCGCCGCCCGATCCGCAATAATAGATGCCGAAATTTGGGTCGATCGTCGGGAATCTCAATTACTTCAGTCACCGTCGGACGATTGCGGAGCTTGGGTTTGGGGATACCGCGATCGGTCATACCCGCATCTTGCTCTTGACTGACGAGGATCTGCACGCCAGTCCGCCGCGAGCCTGGTTCTCTGGCTCCTTTACTTTCCGGCTGATAAATCTGCCAACCGCGATCCTGGATATCTTGCTTGATCTCAGCCAGCAGCGGATTCAACCTGTCATCTTGAACCGGACATTGGTTGAGATTGACGATTTGATGGGTACCTTTACGATAGTAGCCAGCTTTGACAGTACCAGAATCGCTGAGTCCGAGGGGATAGGTAACTTTGTTACGATAGGCAAAGTTGCCTTGGGCACCGACAATTGTTGCCACAGGCGGCTCGGCAAAACCACC
>NZ_JANNDR010000412.1:0-3679 GCF_031378165.1 Chamaesiphon sp. OTE_75_metabat_556 | reverse complement strand
CAGTCCCGCGTCCAGTTCGCTCGATTTTGGTATCGCGGGGAATTCCCAGCACGATCGTCCGTTTGGTTTGCGGATCGAAGCGGAGCAGCATGATCGTATCCGACAAACCTTCTAGGGAGTCAACTTCGGCATCATAGCCAGTTTTTTTACGCTCTTTGCCATCGCCATTTTTGACATCAGAGATATTGGTCTTAATCCCTAGCAATAGAATATTGACTGGCTTGGAAACTTCTGGTACTTGCAGTAGACTTCGCGAGAAAGCTTCCCGACCATTTTGCTTGAAGAAGGCGGCATCAGCGGCGGATAGAACGCGCTGTTGCAATGGTGTAGACGTTAGTGAAACAGCCAGAAAAGCTCCCGCAGCAGCCGAAAATGCACCGATACCACCGAGTCCTAACCACAGCAACAACGGGACTTTGCGCCGCCTTTTCGCTGGTTGACGACGCACCATCTGTGGATTTGGTTTGTTCGCACGCGGGCGATGCCGATCTACTTTTCTAGCTTCCACTTTACTCACGGGTTAATAGGGGTTGGTGGGGTTTAATAATCGCAGCGATCTTGGTCGATTGGGTCTAGTCAGGTTTGGATGCCTGAGGTCACAGCGTCAGCTTACACTATATTCTTTCTTTATCAACTGCTGAGATCGGCAAGCTGATCGTGAAGATGCGATCTTGGGGAGAGGGGAATTGTGACTGGTGGCGATTGTCACGATCTAGCCAGACATGACCGGATCGGTTATCGCTACCGCAGTGTCCGCTCTGCCAAAGCACTAACTCCAGGCAGTCGGATCGATTTCTTTTGCCAGAGTAGCATCATTAGCCACAAACTAGTCATGAAATAGCCAGAGGTAACTAGACTATTGAGAAACAACAGCCGAAGTCCGAGGGCAGAGGCTCCCGATAGATCTGCACCAACATTTAAGCTGAAATAGACGCTCAACCAGGCGAAAGCGAGCAAAATGGATAATCGGCAGGCTGCGAGTTGTCGCTTGTCGCGTTGACCGCGATAGATCGCCCACATGGAAGGTAATAGTCCAATGACTGGCGTGAGATATACGAATGTTTCCAGCCTGTCAAGTGCGCTAGGTTCTGGATGGACAACTGACTCTGAGGCAGGATCGGGCAATGATATCATAGGCTGCTGTTCTGACAATGAGAATGTTTGTTGTCTTATAGATCTAAAATCCCCAATTTTTGGGTCTTAAGCACCATTTCGCTAATATTTTTTCGATCGAATCTTAGAAGTAGGGGCAAATATCTACCTGGTTCGATCGATAACTAACCAATTTGGGTAGCAGTTTGAATTTTATTAACTATAAGTTACCTGTTGAGAGCGAGGCATCTATCTTTATGTGGATTATTTTGTTCGAGGGATAATTTTCAATGCTGCCCGATCGTCTTACTTACTGGTAGCTGCATTTGACAGTTGAAGCTGTCGTTAATATTTTCTTAATTATTTCAGAGAGCTAATACTGCTGACAAGTGACAAAAGTCACTAGAGTGAGATCTGATCGCTAGAGGCGGTCGTTCGGACACGGAGATTGCCCGATATCCAGTGCTGATTCGATCTAGACTCAATTTCCCAGTAGTTTCATCGTGTCTGCCAACTGGTGGTTTTAAGTATGCAAATATCCGGCAATATCCGGTAATATAGCTTATAATGAGTGTAGTTCTATCGAAAAACATTCATGCCCGAATATGTATCACCAAAAAAGGCGATGCAGTTGCTCGGAGTCTCTGAGCGAACGCTTCGATACTGGGAAGCAGATGGGAAGATCGGTGCAATTAGAACTCCATCTGGGCATCGCAGATACGACGTTGAAGCATATCTGCGAAGTAAAGGAAAGGACAATCGAGTCACCATCCTCTACTCCAGAGTTAGCAGTTACAAGCAACGTGAAGACCTCGAACGACAAGTCAGTTATCTCCAATCCCAATTCCCTCAAGGGGAAACGGTCAAAGAAATCGGTGGTGGGCTTAACTTCCGCAGAAAAGGGCTTCTTGCCATTCTGGGACGAGTCTTGTCAGGAGATGTCAGGCAGGTTGTGGTCAGCCACCAAGACAGGCTTGCCAGATTTGGAGTCGAACTTATCAGATGGATTTGTGAGCAAAATGCTTGCGAACTCTTGGTTCTCAGTCGCTCAGACCTCTCACCAGAACGAGAAATGGTTGAAGATGTGTTGGCAATCATCCACATCTTCAGTTGTCGCCTCTACGGACTTAGAAAGTACAAATCTAAAATCAAGGAAGATTCGGATTTACCCAAGTAGCGAACTATCAAAGGTTTGGAGAACTTGGATTGCAGCCGCGAGATGGTGTTTCAATAAAGCGATTGCGATATTAAAGACCGAGAAAATTGGCAAGTATGATTTAAGAAAAATGGTAATGGATGATGTACCCGACTGGGTTAATAACACTCCATACAACCCCAGGCAAATTGCTGTTTTTCAAGCTTTTGAAGCACACAAGGCAGCTAAGAAATCAGGAGGTGCAGCAAATTTCAGAAGCGTTCGAGAACCAGCTAAATCGATTAGATTTCAAAAAGATAATTGGAAGAATGGAACATTTTACCCATCTCTAACTAAAAATCAGGAGTTCAAATCAACCGAATTGATTCCTGATGTAATGAAATTCGAGCCTATTCTTAGCTTAGATAGAGGTCGATGGTTTATCTGTTTTGCTGAAAAAATGGAAATAAAACCATCAAATTCAAATCGAGTGTTGGCGATCGATCCAGGGGTTCGCACCTTTGCTACTGGCTTTGATGGAAGTAATTTCATTGAGGTTGGGAATGGTGATATCGGGAGAATTCAAAGATTATGCAAGCACTTGGACGATTTGATGTCTAAGATTGGCAACTCCAAAGGTCATCTGTTCAAGCACTTGCGTTACAAGTTGAGAAAAGCAGCAGAGCGAATTAGAATTAAAATCAAAAACTTGATAGATGAACTTCATCACAAGTTATCTGCACATTTAACATTTAGCTATGGACTGATATTTCTTCCCACTTTTAAGACTAGTCAAATGGTATTGAAAAGTACTCGTAAGTTGCGAAGTAAAACCGCTCGGAACATGTTGACTTGGAGCCACTATCGTTTCAAGCAAACGTTGAAGCATCATGCAATCAAAAGAGGTTGTATCGTAGTAGACGTAACGGAAGAATATACTTCTAAAACTTGCTCTAAATGTGGTCAAATCCACAGTAAATTAGGCGGTAATAAGATGTTTAAATGTCCAAATCTTGAGTGTAAGCACATTATGGATAGGGATAAAAATGGTGCTTTCAACATCCTGTTGAAAGCTTTGAGGGATACCTCCAAGTTTTCGGACTTGCTATATTCAGTAAATTTTGGCTAATTGCCAGAAATTGCCGGATTAAATGTATCTGAAGATAGGGACTTAACAGGATTTCTAA
This sequence comes from Chamaesiphon sp. OTE_75_metabat_556, assembly GCF_031378165.1. NCBI lineage: Bacteria > Bacillati > Cyanobacteriota > Cyanophyceae > Gomontiellales > Chamaesiphonaceae > Chamaesiphon > Chamaesiphon sp. OTE_75_metabat_556. The sequence goes on along the minus strand of NZ_JANNDR010000412.1, from coordinate 265 downwards.
ATGACACTACTAATTTGATCGGCCGATCTTCGAGAGCAGTTTAACGCCATCGGACTAACCACTGAGCGATCGATACTGGCGCATCTTGCCGTTTGCGAGTTTGTGGATCGATGACTACATGTTTGGTGGTCACAGTTGCCACGAGGATTTGGAGATCGGCCGATTGCGGATCGATCGAGCGGATTTGATAGTTAATCTCAAATTTACCCCGATCGATTTCCGCTGGTGTCAGTGAGATCGTGACTCGATCGCCACAATATAATGG
>NZ_JANNDR010000309.1:0-3741 GCF_031378165.1 Chamaesiphon sp. OTE_75_metabat_556 | reverse complement strand
CAGTTCTTTCAGCCATCAGGCGGGTGAGGTTTTACGATCGTGTCATCAAACTTCCTACGTTCTCTATCCCTGGCTGTGCTATTGAGTTTTTTCGCTCCCATGCTTCTAGTGTCGGGGTCGTTAGCTAGCACTTGGTTACTGACATGTATTCCTGGTTTCGGCGAGATCGGTCAAATCCCTACAAATATGTTGCTCGACTTTCTCGATACCTTTGGTGGTGGCTGTGCGCTCCAAGGGATGTTAACGATCGGGTTGGTCTGCGGATTTGTCGGCGCGCTCTTTGATATCTATGCCTTCTATAGCTTTCGGATGCAAAAGGGGAATTAAATTAGGGGATAAAGGATAGGGAATAGAGGATAGTTGAGATTGAATATGGACACAAACGTCTTTTTGTTCCCTCCACTGCCCACATATCATATACTTCCCCTTGTTTTTACCCTAGCCCCTACTCTCTATTCCCTATCCCCTTACAATAGAGACATAACTTTACATTGGGCGCGATCGCATGGCGGGGGACTTCAGAGAATTTTTACAGGTACTCGAAAAACGAGGCCAACTGCGCCGGATTAAGACCCTGGTAGACTCCGACTTGGAGATTGCTGAGATTGCCAATCGGATGTTGCAATGTGGTGGACCTGGGTTGCTGTTTGAAAACGTCAAAGGTGCCCAATATCCGGTAGCCGTGAACATCATGGGCACCGTCGAGCGAATTTGCTGGGCGATGAATATGGAGCAGCCCCAGGAACTAGAAGATCTGGGCAAAAAATTGGCCATGCTCCAGCAGCCAAAACCCCCCAAAAAAGTCGCTCAAGCCGTCGAGTTTGGCAAAGTTTTATTTGACGTGCTCAAAGCGAAACCGAGCCGCGATTACTTTCCGCCCTGCCAGCAGATTGTTATTGAAGGAGATGACGTAGATCTGAACAGTCTGCCGTTAATTCGCCCTTATAGTGGCGATGCGGGGAAAATTGTGACATTAGGATTGGTAATTACCAAAGATTGCGAAACGGGGACACCGAATATCGGCGTGTATCGGCTCCAGTTGCAGTCCAAAAATACGATGACTGTCCAGTGGTTATCCATCCGTGGTGGTGCGCGTCATTTGCGGAAAGCTGCCGAACGGGGCAAAAAATTGGAAATCGCGATCGCTTTAGGCGTACATCCACTGATCATTATGGCAGCGGCGACACCAATCCCGATCGATCTGTCTGAGTGGTTATTTGCTGGCATCTATGGTGGTGGCGGGGTCAAACTAGCTAAATGTAAAACAGTAGATATCGAAGTACCCGCCGACTCGGAATTCGTGCTCGAAGGGACGATTACACCGGGCGAAGAAATGGTCGATGGCCCCTTTGGCGACCACATGGGCTACTACAATCAATCTAAATCATGCCCGTTGATTCGGTTCAATTGCATGACTCATCGCAAAAATCCCGTTTATTTGACGACTTTTAGCGGGCGTCCGCCGAAGGAAGAAGCAATGATGGCAATTGCGCTCAACCGGATCTATACGCCAATTCTCCGTCAACAGGTACCAGAAATCGTCGATTTCTTCTTACCGATGGAGGCATTGAGTTACAAAGCGGCAATTATTGCGATCGATAAAGCCTATCCCGGACAAGCCAGACGCGCCGCACTCGCCTTCTGGAGTGCCTTACCGCAATTTACTTATACCAAATTTGTGATCGTCGTCGATAAAGATATCAATATCCGCGATCCGCGCCAAGTGGTATGGGCAGTTAGTTCCAAGGTTGACCCTCAGCGCGATGTCTTTATCATCCCCGATACCCCTTTTGATAAACTCGACTTTGCCACGCCTAAAGTCGGGCTGGGCAGCCGGATGGGGATCGACGCGACGACCAAAGTTTATCCCGAAACCGAAGCGGAATGGGGCGCACAGCTCGAATCAGATCCGGCCGTTGCGGCGATGGTAGACAGACGGTGGCGTGAGTATGGGCTAGCCGATATCAATCTCAATGAAGTCAATGCCAATCTATTTGGTTATGACATGAAATAGTCATTGCGGCTAGTTTTTCATCATCAACCGCCCCGCAGATAAATCGCGGGCTACTAGCATAAGTCCACTTAAGTGGACTTAGATCGTGCCTAATTACGTTAGCCCGCACTTAAGTTGCGGGTAGGTAAAGACTAGGTATAAAAATCGCGAACACTCTTTCTTGATAATTAATCTACCCTGAATTCTACTTCCCGCCCGATTCAGCAACGCCTAAAAACAGCTATGAACGCCGAACAGTCCACTCATATCGACATTGCCCCATATATCGATCATTCCTTGCTCGGTGCGGCTGCCACCCCCGCGATGGTAGAACAGTGGTGTGAAGAAGCAGATCGATTTGGTTTTGCAGCGGTGTGCGTCAATCCCTGCTATGTGCGGCAAGTTACCGCACTTTTACACCAGAAACGCCCCCAAATTTGTACTGTGATTGGTTTTCCGACTGGAGCCACAACAACAGCCAGCAAACTATATGAGGCTCAAGAGGCTGTCGAAAATGGTGCCCAAGAATTGGATGTGGTGATTAACGTTGGCTGGTTAAAAGCAGGGAAAATCGACGATGTCCATCGCGAAATTGCCGAAATCTGTGAAGCAACCGGACAAGGGGTGAAGGCAATTTTGGAAATGTCCCTGTTGACACCACCAGAGCAACAACTTGCCGCTCAAATTTGTATGGAAGCAGGGGCGCGAATGTTAAAAACCGGAACGGGTTGGTGTGGTGCAGCGACAGTAGCTGATGTGCGCATCCTCAAGGATCTCACCAAAGACCAAATCGGCATCAAAGCCGCTGGTGGCATTCGCACTCACGATCTGGCAGTCGAATTAATTCTCGCTGGAGCCACTAGACTCGGAACCTCTTGGGGCATAACTCTCCTCAAACAACGCGCACAGGAATCAAAAGCCGGAAGCTAGGCTTTAGGTTTTAGGCTGGAGAGGATGTTTGGAAAGTATCAATAAGCCGAATACTTACTCCCTAAACCGGCATCCCTCACAAGGCCCGATCGGTTGAATCGCACACCGGAGCAGGGTCGATCGAGCATTATACTTACAAGTAGCGTCGCCGATAACCCATTGACCGTCAATCAGACTTTGCTCTTCAGGACGCGTCGCCGACTGGACATAGAGGGCAATTTTGTGTAATTTGTAGCGACCCGATTGTAAGTGATAGCGGTGCCGACGCTCTAATACAGCATAAGTCTTACCATCTAGATCGAGATAGTTGCCTGGTTGTGGAGTCCAATCCAGCCGGATTTTAGCGACGACCTCTCGTGTTTGTGTCAAAACTACCTCAGTAGGGATTGACTCTGCTTCCATTAGATCTCCATGATGAGCATCAAAAATCTTATTCTAACCCCTATTTAAAGTTTCGTTAATCGATCGATCCCCGATCGAAAGTTAAAAACCTTTAACTTATGTAGCCTTTTTGAGAACTAGCATCTGCGCCTGCGGTACACTAAGCCTTGATTCTTAGTTTTAGCATCACTAAAGCTTTATCGTTGGGAGGATGATTATATGTCTCATAGCGTCAAAATTTACGACACTTGTATTGGCTGTACCCAGTGCGTTCGGGCTTGTCCGACAGACGTATTGGAGATGGTACCCTGGGATGGTTGCAAGGCTCAACAAATTGCATCTTCACCCCGGACTGAGGATTGTGTTGGTTGCAAACGGTGTGAAACCGCTTGCCCTACAGACTTCCTGAGTATCCGCGTCTATTTGGGCGCAGAAAC
>NZ_JANNDR010000411.1:0-3812 GCF_031378165.1 Chamaesiphon sp. OTE_75_metabat_556 | reverse complement strand
TGGGCGGGACAACTCAGCCCTCAAGACTACGAAACCTTTGCGCTGCCTTATCAGCAACGGGTAGTTCGGCAAGTTAAAGAAACACACCCCGATACACCCCTGATCCTCTACATCAGCGGTAGCGCAGGCGTGTTGGAACTGATGGGCAAATCCGGTGTCGATATCGTCAGCCTCGATTGGACGGTGGATATGGCCGTCGGCCGCCAACGGATCGGCACGCATTTGGGCGTTCAGGGCAATATGGATCCCTGTGCATTGTATGGTTCCAAAGATTTTATTCGCGATCGAATTATCGATACCGTCCGCAAAGCAGGTAAAACCGGACATATCATGAATCTCGGTCATGGGGTCTTACCCACGGTACCCGAAGAAAATGTCGCTCACTTCTTTGAAACTGCCAAGAATGTCGATAAATTACTCTGACTCGCTAATTTATCAGTAGTATGAAAATTAAAGTCCCCCTGGTTTATGCAAACCAGGGGGACTTTAATTTTGAGAAGATCTAACGATTTCGCTCGTGTAATACTTGCACAAGTTTTCGATCGATCCATAACCGATCTCTAGATCGCCAATTGCGACACTAAGAGTTAGAAGATTTATAGACATGGGCATAATAACTGCATCTGGCTTTTATTTTCTGGGGATATTGCGCTCATGGTGCCAACCGATCGAGATCCGACTACTGACGACACTACTACGGCTACGCTCGCCAATCCGGTTACTACGAATACATCAGCTACCACAGATACTGCGGCAACGTGTCCAGACTGCGGCAGCGAGAAAATCTGTCGCGCTCGCCGCCAAGGTTTCGATCGCGTCATCTCCTTGGTAAATATTTATCCCTATTGTTGTCGCGCTCACACCTGTCAAGCTCGTTTTTACCGCTTTGGCAGAGGAAAAAATTAAAGCAATCAGCGGCTGGTTGCCGCACGATCGATCTTTGATATAGCAATCCTAAATGAGAATCCAGGATTTTCATACAAAAGCACTGTCGATAAAATCGCTTTAGCGGTTATGTATCAACAAATCAGGTGTAGAGCAAATGCACTATAAAACTTGCGAATCAAATAAGATTGCTATAGTTAGGGCTTGCTGAAGAATGCTAGAGCGATTTCCCTGCAAGGCTTTTGAGCCGTTTTTGAGAAGAAAAGTGCAAGGTTATAGCATCTTGAGGCTCAAAAGCCTTGCACTTGGGGCAGAAATTATCGCCTCAATCCAGTAACCAATCAACAAACCTGTTATTTTTCAAGCTGTGTGGCAGCTAGCTTCGATTTCTAGACTTATTCAGCAAGCCCTAGTTAACATTGACAAATCGCTCTTATGGGGATTGCGATTGAATCGCAAGGCTAGTATTGTCAGTCGATCGAATCGAAGTTCGCAGTTAACCAGTTAGAATTGGGAGTACTCTTGCTCAATGCGATCGAGTGACTTCAGTGAAGAATCGATCTGTCGATGCACTGCCCAACCGATTTCCGGCTGCAAGACCCCCTGCGTTAAGTCTTGGCGAACGCCGATGAATCCAGCCACTAGATTCAAGTCATACTCCCCGCCACCCTCTACCCGCACTTTGCAGGCAACTTGCGAAAGTCCTAGCGGCAAAGAATGGAGCGCAATCCCATCGTGTAACCGACGGAGCAGTTTATCCATGTTATCGATCGGGGGGAGTTTGGAACGATCCACATCCAACATTTTGTTTCTCACAGTTGGAGCTTTTGTAACTGGATCTTGAAGGTATGGAAACAAGTCAGCGAACCAGCCAGTAATATAATCAGCAGCATAAACTTGCTGTGGTTTATAAATACAACGCCAGAATTCCAGGGAAGGCTCACCCGCAGCAGTATTAATAAACTCCTGACAAATTGGTAGGAGTCTGTCAGTCCACCACTTTAAGTTGTACTGAGTCATGCGCTCGACGCGATCGTAAATACTCTGCCAATCTTCCACAGTAATCCACTACCAGTATCTCGATCTTGCGCCGTGACTGGTGGCGTGGTGCCATACCAGGGGCTGAAGATGATTTGACCCGGAGTAGAGTAATAAGGATCGTAATAATAGCGATTATTTTGCTGGCGGATTCTGGTCAATTCCGCCTCGGCTGCGCGCACTTTTTGCGGATCGCTCTCTGATTCCCGGACTTTATTAATTTGGTCGTCAACCTGTCGCTGAGTGTTGCCAGGATCGGAGCCATTATCTCTGATTTCACGTTTGAGATTTTCGCCTTGTTTGAGGACACGTTCGGCATCGCGTTGACGATCGATTTGTTCTGGGGGTGGGCGTGCTAGGGTTTTGGGCGATCGAGATTCCTGATGGAGATCGCGATAAAGTTGGCAAGCGTTCGCTCCCATAGCTGCGCTGACAAAAAATCGTCAGGAGCGAAGTAATGGCGATCGCACTAGCAATCGATCGGGATAGTTTGGATATCATAGTTCGGGGGGTAGATTGGCCATAACGATCTATTTGGGCAAGCAACTTCAGATTATGCATGACACCCGATCGCCTGCTCACTCCCTTGGAGAATCGATCGCTAGTAGTTTATGCTGGAGCCTGGGGACAACCGCCACGATCCGATCGATAACTTTATGCGAAAACTCCTGTTTCTGCTACCTGGAACCACCCAAAAATTTCACTGTGGGGGCTTATTTGCCGAACTAAAAACGATCGAGCTAGTCAAACAAATCTGTCCCGTTGAAATTGTTACCTATCGCCAACGCGAGCCAGACAAAGCATATTTAGATGACATCTTAGCCAGCAAACCGCAGGATACGATCTTCGTGGTCAGTTGGGGCTTTGATGTCCCCAAATTAGTCGCACGATTGCACGGCTACCCGACAATTTATCACGCTCATAGTGCCGAATACGGCTTTCGACTCCCTGCACAAATTCCGATCGTCACTGTCAGTCGGAATACACTCGGATACTGGGGACAACGATCGCCTCATGCGCTGTTATACTATCTACCCAATCAAATTTCGGATGAATTTAGTAACCGACAATTAGACAGATCGATCGATGTTTTAGTCCATTCGCGCAAATCTTCCGACTATTTATTAAAACAATTAATTCCCGCGCTCCAACCCCATTGCAAAGTGGAAATTATCGAAGGATTTGTCGATAGCTTGGCAGACTTATTCAACCAGTCGCGCGTGTATTTATATGACTCTGCCGAGTACTGGGCAACTCAAGGAGTCACCGAAGGATTTGGCTTACAACCTTTAGAGGCGATCGCCTGTGGTTGTCAGGTATTTTCGAGTGTCAATCATGGCTTATCGGATTATTTAGATCCAGGATTTAACTGCCACAAAATTGCTGGTTTTAGTACCGCCTACGATGTCGATCGGATTTTAGAAGTAGTTAAATCGGCGGCACCAGTCAATAATGTAGAATCTCTACTTGCTGAATATCGCATGCCAAATATCATGTCGCGGCTTCAGATAATTTTGAGCGAGATCGATCGCTTCTTCGATCGTGTCAATCTGGATAATTCTGATATATTAGATTTGAATGCTCGACGTGTTTTTCAGTTAAGGTTATCAAAAGCTCTTAAGAGTATTCAAAAAAGGCTTAAACGTTAGACAGGGTGAACGCACTTAAAGTTCTTACTATTTAAAATCCTCGCAAATCAGTTGCAGATTTGAATTACGAAAAGTATGAAAGCTTTAATGGTATAAGTAGGCTCTCCCGCCTATATGGTGATAAGTATTGCTTATTTGAATGATTGGAGTGAAACGGAAATTATTTAAATAAGCAAGCCAATAGCTTCTCTTTCATCAGATCGAAATTCTTAAATCCATAGCTTTGGCGAATTATTAACT
>NZ_JANNDR010000273.1:0-2195 GCF_031378165.1 Chamaesiphon sp. OTE_75_metabat_556 | reverse complement strand
GGTAAAATCGATAAAAAACGCATCATCTTTATCCATCACAAATTAGTTCCTATTGTACTCAGCACATTGGAAAAGATCGCTCAGTAGTTTCCACATAAAATTCCTGAAATTTAGAGTAGGGGCGATGGTTTATTCGCCAGTAGTGGGTTCGATCGGGAATTGGTGAGTTCGCTGGTGGTAACTAAATTTGGCTGACTGTCGATCGATTAAGCCGCTGACTCTAGTAGCTCGATCGCTTTATCCCATCGCTCTAGCTCGCATTCGAGATATCACTCCTGCTTTTACTCTCCCTATCGTCAAGTACGAACGTCGATCGAATCAACATTATTACTACCGATTGCATCTATCGAAAAGATCCACTCTAAATAGAAGTTTCCGTAGTCAATTTGGAGATCGATCGAAATGTTAAGATGGTGAATATACTCTTGCAGGAGGTGTAGTGATGACAGTTGCGATCCAAAAAATGACGCTAGAAGAGTTCCTTGCTTACGACGATGGCACGGATAAATTATATGAACTAGAAAATGGAGAACTAATTGACATGGCATCTGAGAGCGAAATCAATCGTCGGGTTGCCATGTTTCTGTTGGCATATTTTCTCCAACTTGGTATTCCAGCTTATCGGTTGACGATGAAGACAGAAGTAGCCGTTAGTGGATCGCGGGTATCAGTGCGGGTACCAGATTTGTTGGTATTATCTGAAGAATTAGCAACAGAAATGGATGGGGCGACTAGATCGATCGTGTTGATGGATATGCCGCCACCGTTATTAGTCGTCGAAGTTGTCAGCCCCAACCAGGAAAAACGAGATTATCGCTATAAGCGGAGTGAATACGCTGCTAGAGGCATTGCTGAATATTGGATCGTCGATCCGCTCGCCCAAAAAGTGACAGTATTGGAATGGGTGGAAGGTTTATATGAAGAGCAGGTGTTTGTTGATGATCATCAGATCGAGTCAAGTATATTAGAAAAACTCGACCTGACAGTCGATCGAGTTTTTCAGGCGCGTTAATTGCGATCGTAAATTGGTTGGTTCGCTAGTGGTAACTAAATTTGGCTGAGTGTAGATCGATTAAGCCGCTGACTCTAGCAGATCGATCGCTTCTGCACACCAAGCCAGCCATTCCGTCTCAAATCTGATGCCTTGACGCAGGGTGATGTATTGATAACGCCCGACATTACTAAGTTGCGATTGCCGAAGGCAGGTCTTCGACCAACGATCTGGAAAATCTTGAGCGGCGATCGCTTGATAAGTATGTAAGCTTTCCAAATGCTGCATCCGGTGGTGTTTTAACTCAGTCACGATCGTTTCTGGTGAGACGATCGAGCCGGCAAATATTTTAACGAGTAAATCATCTTTGAGTGGGCTGACGGTACTGGGCATCTCGATCCACGATCGCAGCGTTTCCTCGCCTTTGCTCGTCAGGCTATAGATCTTTTTATTCGGGCGATGCTCTTGACGGACGAGCTGGGCATCAATCTGGCTCTGTTCTTCTAGTTTTGTCAGTTCTCGATAGATCTGCTGGTGGGTGGCATTCCAGAAAAACCCGATCGAGCCGTCAAATTGTTTGGCGAGATCGTAGCCGCTACAGGATCGATCGTTGATTGCTGCCAAAATTGCATGAGATAGAGCCATTTGAATTAGGGGATAGGGGCTAGGGGCTAGAGATCTCTGATAACTAGATTATCTAACAGTTCTCGGAAATAGTTGTATATTCAATAAAGTTAGTATACTATATTTAAATATTCAATAAATTGAATATATATGACGATCCAGTCTACTCCTGCTAGGCGGAATCGATTCACTATTGCTGACGATCGAGCGATGGTGTAAAGCTGAATTGAATAGTGCCACAGTGCGTGACCGTCCTAAAGCATCAAAAGCGAGGAATCAAATATATCTAAAGTAGTCCCTGGCAGATTTAGTGCCCAAATCGATGAATCCTTTGTCGTCTTGGCGATCGGGATGAGAGTCAACAACATCTGGGCAGTCAATAAATGGCTGCCGACAGTCCCACCAATCATATCCCGGCGATCGGGCGCAAAGAAACTGCTCGGCGGCGGTTGGGTGGAGATAATTTGGCGGCTGTGCCTAACGAGTAGGGGCAATTCATGAATTGCCCCTACTCGGTAGGCCCAGAGTGATTTGCCATTACACCGTATAAACCAAAACTGTGCGGCGAGTTTATGACGAA
>NZ_JANNDR010000265.1:0-17996 GCF_031378165.1 Chamaesiphon sp. OTE_75_metabat_556 | reverse complement strand
CACCTCCCCTTGGTGATGCCGCCGGTTATCGTCGTACCGCGTCAAAGTATTCAAATCCGCATGACGGCTCAACTTCTGCACCCGGCGGGTATCCCCATTCGTCGCATCCAAAGCCGCTGTAATCGCACTGTGACGCACGCGGTGGGGACTCATGACTTTGTAAATACCTGCGGCACTTCCTGTCTCTCTGACGAGATTATAGATCGCATTCCCACTCAATCGGTGTCCCTTAGTAGCCCGATCGAGGGTACAAAATAACGGCTCGCTGGCTTTGCATTTCCCCCGCAATGCTAACCACGCTTGAATCGCCTGTACCGACTGACGACTGAGATCGATCGGTTGACGTTGGACTTTCCCCTTACCAATAATCCACAACTTACACCCGATCGGATCGAAATCCTTGACATTCGCCTGACACACTTCCGCACGTCTGAGCGCGTTATCCCACAATAACCGCAGGATCGCATAATCTCTCACACCCTTGAGCGTCTGGCGATCGAATACCCCGATCATCCCCTGATACTCCGTCGGATTCACCCCCGAAGTATCCCGATAAGTCTCTACCCGCACCCCTTCGACATCTGCCAAATCGTAATGGCACTCCCCCACTTTGCGCGCATAACCCACCAAGCTTTTAATCGCCGCCAGTCGGGTATTAATCGTCGAAGGAGCCAACCCTTTATCGGTTAATATCCGCCGATACCTCAATACTAATGTCATCGCCTGATAGCGATCGAGTGCCAAAAATTCCCCGACTAAGGCTGGTGTCGGTGCCGCATTAGCAACCTGCATGAAAAAATCTACCAATGCCTTGGTATACGTCCGCCGCGTATTCGGCGAACGCCTGTCGGCAATTAGCTCCTGAAGCAAGTCCCGCTGGGCGATGTCTTGCAGGGAGAGGGGTGATGCGGCGATCGTGGAGAGTAGAGTCAAGGTAATTAATTCTCACCTTTGAGTAACCGGGTTGCCATCGATCTTACCCGAATACTTTGTCGGCGATCGATTCCTGTCACAAATGATCTAGCCCAAATTATCCATCGTCCCGAACAAACAATTAGTGCAATTACTTTCGCAGGAGGTCTATTATTTGTAACGATCGTAAATTTATAGCCAGATCAACAGCCAATAATCGATCCCAAACGCTCAAATGGGTTCTAAATAAGCAATTATTCACACTAAAAACGATAGCTTTTATTCCCCACCCACAGACTCACTGGCACCGGATGACCGTTGCTGTCGATCTTGACCTCCACCAGCAGTTTGCGTGGATTGCGACCGATCTCGCTATTTACGGTATCCTTTTGGGATTCGGGCATGTAGAATTTCTCAATTCCATAGCTAAGCTGGTTTCGCCACCAGCTAGATGCGGTGGTAAGAGTCCCTCGGATGGCAATCTGTCCAGTGGGTAAATTCGTCGGTCTTGTGGCTGAGACGGCGATTGCTGACGCAGACAGCAAGCTGTGCGGTCGAGCTACTCGTTGTCCTGCGGTGGATGGCAGCGCAAGCGTCACAAAAAATTCACCTGCCTTGGGCTTACTCTTACTATCTTTGAAAATGTTGCCGCCTGGGAGTTTTGCCAGCTTAGCGCGATCGGCAATATCGTAATTTAGTGTCTGATAATAACCACGTAGCAGATCGTAGGGATCGACTGGTACAGTTTGGAGAAAGACGGTAGTACCAGTATTGAGAGTATAAATCGCTGGAGCGGCGATCGTCGCCAAGAGCGCGAATTGTGCCCCCATTGCCAACCAAAAATTCCGGTAGGGAATGGGAGTGGGATCGAGTTCTGGCTGCGGAGCGGTATCGATTGCTGTCGCAGACGGCGAGCCGTTCGGTTTGAGTAGACTGTCTGACATAAATATATTTAAGTTGTAGATAAAATTTAGCTAACCAAGCGAAGCCGCCGCTCGAACCACACGCCCAGCGCGATCGTAACTGCGCCACTGGCGATAAATAGCAAGGCTTTGAGACTGAGATCGGTCTGAACGAAGGCAAACCAAGTCAAAATTCGCAACGACAATAATAGCCACCCGAAGTAAAATGCCCCGCGATCAGCGGTTTGTAAGCTAGTGCGAATACAGATGAGCGTGATCGCAGCCAATAAGAGGAAAAATATTGCTGGCAGCACAGTCCGAACAGTCAGAATCCACCAGATATCCCCTTTGAGTCCAACTGCCAGCAGTCCAGCAATACTCACACCCCAAGCCAAGACGAGCAAATCGGTGGGTTGCCATCGACTCGACAATCGCCACAGTGCCACCCACAAGCCGATCGTCACACCTACGAGTAGTAGAAAATCCCACGGTATACTATCTAAATATTTCTTGCCAACGACGAGGGAAGAATCCAAAGATAGGTAAAAACAGATCAAACTGCCAGAAAATACCGCCATCCGTTGACTGAACCGTGCAAATTGTGGTCGGTAAGCTGGAGTCGGAAAGTAGCCCTGAACCCTACCCGCCGCCCAAAACAGCAGGATCGGCAAGCTACAGCCCAAAATCACAGGCAACATATTGGTGGCGGCTCCAGATAAGATAAACTCGGTCTCAGGTGAGTACAACCCGATCCCCAGTGGGTAAGGCTTGAAACTGTAGTTATCTGCGGCAACCAGAAAAGCCGACAACCACGCGATCGCCCCTAGTGAGAAAATTAATGGCGATCGACAACGGTATGCTAAGGGGAGAAACATGACGATCGATAAGATCGGCATATACTCATACAACCCTTGCGCCCAAACTGGAGCGAGCGATCGCTCAGCGAAACCTGCCACTGCAGCACCCCAATAGCCACAACCCATTAGCGCGATCGAGATCGCACCCAGCGAGGGCAATTTCAGTGCATAAGCCATTAGCAGCACTCCGATCGCCCAACCCATAAATAAAATAAAGGTGTCGCCAGAAACATGAAATAATTGGGCGAGCAACGCCAGATCTGCCCCAAAAATTATCGACCCCAATACCAGCAAACCTTGTCCGAGGCGACGAGTCGGCGATTTTTGCCAGAGATAAAAGCCACCAGCATTTACGGCCAAGAGTGCGCCCAGCAACACGACGATCCGGTAGGGTTTGTCTAAATACTGCCAATTAAGCGCGACAAAGCTCAAAATCCCCAAGCCGATGAGGACGCCACCCAAGCCGATCATGGCACTGATAAATGTACCGCTGGCTTCGGCATCGAGACTGTCAAATTGATAGCGATCGGCTAGCTTGGCATGGAAGTCGCTATCGATGAAGCCTTCCGATCGCCAGCGATTAGCTTCTTGTCGTAAAGTCTGGCGAAATTTAACATTCTGCATCTTTCATCTAGCTATGCTTGTGTTGTGTTTCACCAATTGTCGCATCAAAATTCTCAGTAGCTATTCGCCCTTATGCCAGTTTTAAAATTGTCGATCTGACCGATTTTACCCATTCTGGGCAAACGCCGCGATCGCCAGCTCGAACTGTTTCACTCGATCTTGCTAGCAGTCGGCAATTTATAGCCATTCAACAACCGTTCCGAATCTGAAGGCTGCACCAATCCTTGCAACGGCTCGGATCGATTTTGGTTATAGTTATCCACCTCTCGATCGATCCGCTGCCGAATTAATTCCCGCGCCGTAATCCGTTGCGTCGAGATCGTCAGTTGCCCAGTTTCGATCTACCTTTGAATCTTCACTAGCTTGACGATGGCTCGCCAACTCCTGGGAATTAGTACGCAGGTACGAGGCAATCGTCACGCTCACTTTTTTGCTCGAATCCTCACTTTCGATCGCGCCAGCGAGTAGTTTGGCGATCGTCCCTACCTACCTTTTCTTTCGATCATCTCGATTTCCTGCATTTCATAATTTAATCAAAATAAATATGATTATTCTCTATATTTACACTTCTTTCTTAATATAACATATTTAGTATTTAAATTCATAGTTATTTTTTAAATATGCTTTTATTTTTAAACACGACCTTAGAAATAAATTTAACGTTGTCTTCAAAAAGAACCGATCGAGGGGCAGGCTCGATCGTTGAAATTTCAGGGAGCGATGGATTTCGATCGCCAGTTATGTAATACCCGAATCTTAAATATTACACGGCAATTATTATGAAGTGGGAGTGTTCGGGGTAGGCGATCGCCAATGCTTGTTTTGTTAGGGTGCGATCGAGTCGCAGCATAGCTGCATAAACACTTTGGTGAAGAGTTGTCCAACCAAATCCAAAAAATCAACAAATATCCTCTCGAAGGGGTCTAGATTCGCCTTGAACGCCCTTTAGTCGATTTGAATGAGCAAGTAGTCAAAACCGATATTAGATGGCGAATTAAGCCCATTTAACGGGGATTTGAATCGATCCCTTCAAATAGCCTCATCTCCATTTGATCGAGGCTACAAGGACGATCGAACAACCTTCATCAAGATGGCCTAGCTACAAACCCGACTTCCCGCATCAGTCAGGTTTGTAGCTAGGCTGCTGACTTTGTTGGTTTTCGGGTAATTTTCCCAAAAATTATTAGTGTTATTTTTCATAGTTGAAAAACGGCTGTAACAGCCGTTTTTCAACCAAAGCGACCAACACATTTTCTGCATGAACCCTGATGGGCTAAAGGGTACAGAGTCAACAGCCTAGTTTGTAGCCGTAACGGTCGATCGACAAAACAGCTCGATCGATACCACTCAGACACAAACATCATCCCAAAGCGGTCTATTTCCGCCTTGAAGGCGATCGATTAGCTCGAAATATGGAAGTAGTCATAAACGGGCTTCCGCAGCTATAAAGGTCAATTTAGAGTTAGTTGTGCAGATCTCGGCAAACTGAGAATTACACCCAGTAAAGGGGGAACCATAACTCTTGAGTAGTTCCCTCGTTTCCCATGTCTATTCCCGATTACCAGACAATTATGCTCCCCTTGCTCGAACTTGCTAGCGATGGCAAGGAGCATAAGATATCCGATGCCATTGAGCATCTGGCTACCTACTTTAATCTCACCGATGCCGAACGCCGAGAACTACTCTCTTCTGGCAAACATACTAGATTTAATAATTACGTTCGTTGGGCTTGTAC
The DNA here is from genome assembly GCF_031378165.1 of Chamaesiphon sp. OTE_75_metabat_556. Lineage (NCBI taxonomy): Bacteria > Bacillati > Cyanobacteriota > Cyanophyceae > Gomontiellales > Chamaesiphonaceae > Chamaesiphon > Chamaesiphon sp. OTE_75_metabat_556. The sequence continues at coordinate 12,966 of NZ_JANNDR010000265.1, read as the reverse complement.
TCATCTTAGGAAGGCAGGGCTATTAAGCACCCCTTCTCGCGGTAGGTTTCAGATTACCCCAAGAGGTTTGGATACCCTGGCTCAAAAGCCATCCCGACTTGATGTTAAGTATCTCAGACAGTTTCCCGAACACTCTGAATTTGTAGGTGCGACGACTCCTAACTCAACGCATACAGGATCTAATCCTGCTCTCGATTTTGTTGCTAATCTCGAACAACCCCCTGATGAGGTGATGGAATTAGCCCATCGAGAACTACGCCAGAATCTCGCCCAAGAACTTCTAGAACGGATTAAAACAGCCTCTCCCGCCTTCTTCGAGCGACTGGTGATCGAACTCCTGGTCAAGATGGGTTATGGCGGTTCCTTGGTAGATGCCGGGATGGCAATTGGCAGGACAGGAGATGAAGGAATCGATGGAATTATTAAGGAAGATCGACTCGGTTTGGATGCGATTTATATCCAAGCAAAACGCTGGAATAACACCGTCGGTCGCCTGTGAAATTCAACAGTTTGTCGGTGCCTTAGCGGGCAAGGGAGCGCGGAAGGGAATCTTCATTACAACCTCAAAATTCTCAGAACAAGCCAAGTCTTATTTGCCTGCCAATGTGAAGGTGGTTCTCATCGATGGAGAACAGCTTGCAAGCTATGCAATTGAGGTAAATCTCGGCGTTTCGGTTGTGTCTGAATACCAGATTAAACGGTTGGATTTGGATTATTTTGACGGTGAGTAATTAAGGTTGCTTTTACGGTCGGTTGAGATATTCGTTCGATAGTTACTGTGATGAAAATTGAATCAAAATCTGGAACGTTATCGATCGAGTGACTGGGGCTGACGTGGGGATGGATTAAGAATGTGAAAAGATGCATTATCACACCCTTAATTGTTCAAACTCACTAACAGCAAGCATTACCAGCCTCAATATTGATCTGCACTTTCTGGCTCTAAATCCAGGTGATCGCCTTATTGATGGGCGTATTCTGACAGCAATCGAGCTGAAAATGTATATTAATAACGTCTGAATTAGGTTCAGTTTGATCGTCAAAAATAGGTGTTTGAATTAGAGTAGAATAATCTAAATTGATGTGAGACTTCTTGGTCAAACTATTTCTGAGAATCATCAAAATCCGATCTAGTATGCCTCGATCTCAATCGTTCACTGCGCTGAAGTAGAGAATCGTGGGTAAATCTAATTTAGACCCCTATCTAATCATGCTCAAGCTTCATTACAGATCGAACACTTTTTATCCTGTATTTTGATCCTTGAGTCAGTCGAGATATCTAAATCATCGCTCTTGCCGAATCCTAAATCGAGAAACAAGGGTTCGAGTCAATCGGGCGCGGAAATCGAGGGAGGGAGAAAGGGGAATCAGGTACCGATAAATACACTTATAGGTACCTGATTTCACTGCCCCAATTTCTACCCATTTCATCATCTGCTCGTAATCTTCTCGGCACCCTCTCTGTTGAGTATTCCCAAATCGATCGATGGATCAGCAGATTAGATCGATTACCAACAAATCTCCATTCCTGGCAGGTGATGGTTCTCCAACAGCTAACTTATTTAAGATCGTCAGCTTGATTATGAATGCGCTTTTTAGAATTAAGTATATTTTCTGAATTTAAATGCATTTATTTAAATCAAAAACGTGTATTAAAAACATCTATATTAATTTGCGCTAAATATGTTTTTACAGGATAGTTGTTCAATTTGATCGAGATTGTCAAGAAAAGGTATCGATAGGTCGGAAATCGACAGAGCAGATCGCACCGTGAGTAGAGATCGATCGAGGATTGAGAATGGCCGGAGCAAATCGAACGGCAGGTAAGTCTCGCAAACGTGAGAACTTGCTGTTTTGTTGCAGAGCGTGACATCGCTAGCAGATATTTCATACAATGGTGGAGATCGCTACTTTTGTGCAGATGGTTACTACCACCGAGCAACAGACAGAGACAGTTGTGGAAATCGACTGCGATGCATTGATTGGCGTCTTCACCAACTTCTTGCAATTTGATGTTGCCAATGGTGGTGCTAGTGGCGATACGATCGTCACGTACTGGACGCAGGTAAAACAGTATTTAGAATGGTGTCGCGAGAGTAACGTCGATCCGCGTGAGGCGACACGGGAGACGATTAAGGTCTATCGGTGGTGGTTGGCAGAGCGGGGGTATAAGCCAAAAACGATCGCTGTTAAATTGACGGCAGTGAGTCGGTTGTACGATGCGGCGGTAGAATATGGATTGATTGGTGGTAATCCCGCTTGGGGAGTTAAACCACCGACAGAATCGATCGATCCGGCGGCGAAAATCACCTATCTCGAACAGGGCGAAGCGACGATCCTGCTCAAATCGATCGACAATAGCAGTGCTTTGAAAACCTGGCGGGATAAATTATTGCTCGGCGTGATGACCCTCGAAGGGACGCGGACGGTCGAGATGCATCGTCTGAATATCGGGGATGTGGTGCGGCAAGGCGAGCGGGTCGGGGTGAAAGTTAGTAGTAAGCGACACCTGCGGGTTGTCCCCTTAACTCCCCAGTTAGCGCAGCTCATGGAAGGGTATTTAACCGAGCGGCGGGGATCTGGATTTGATTGCCTGGTGGATAGTCCGCTGTTGATCAATCTGAGTAATTACGGTCGCGGGGAACGATTATCGCGACGGGGGATTCGGCAGGTGGTGGATAAGTACCTCCAAGCGACGAATCTTAAATATCTGGAAGGACGAACGCTCTCGGCGCATAGTTTACGGCATACAGCGGGGACATTAGCCCTGCGGAATGGGGCGACCTTGCGACAGGTGCAAGATTTGCTGGGTCATGCAGATCCCCGCACTACGGCGATTTATGCTCACGTTGGGGATCGCTGGGAAAATAATCCGGCTTTGAAAGTCGGGATCGATCTACTTTAGAGATCGAGGAGAAGACGATCAACCAGTTGCAATATTTTCGCCAAGCAATAGAGGACGACGATCTCTGGAGTGATGTCCGATCTCCTCATCACCAACACTTCCTGCTCAGATCGAATCGAGCAAGCGAGCAAATTTTAGCCTATTGGTAAGATCGCGGCGTGTACACCCAATTAGTACCATCCGCGCGCGGAATTAGTTTTGTTTGACTCGAACCGATTAAAATTACCGTCCGCATATCCGCCGACTCTGGAGCGAGTTCGGCTAAAGTAATCACCTTCACTTCCTGTCCAGATCTGCCCAGATTGCGGGCGAGCATGACTGGGGTATTAGCCCGTCGAAACTTCAGGAGGATTTCCTTAGCTGCGGCTAATTGCCAGCTCCGCTGACTCGAAATCGGGTTGTAGAAAGCGATCGCCAAATCTGCGGCAGCTACTGCCGCAATCCTGGCGGCGACTACTTCCCACGGTTTGAGCAGATCCGACAGGGAGATCGCACAAAAATCGTGTCCCAGTGGGGCACCCACACTGGCAGCAGCGGCTTGCATCGCCGAGATTCCGGGGTTAATCTGGAGATCGATCGTTTGCCACTCTGGTTGGGCTTCTCGATCGAGGACTTCTAGGACAGCGGCTGCCATCGCAAAGATCCCCGGATCGCCAGAAGAGACTACGACGACATTTTTACCGCTGGCAGCTAGATCTAGGGCTAATCTGGATCGATCGAGTTCGACCCGATTATCGGAGCCGTGGCACTCTTTACCCACTGCCAAATCTTTGACTAAATCTAAATAGGTGTGATAGCCGACTAAATCCGTGGCGGCCAGAATTGTCTGGCGGACTTGTGGGGACATCCACTCTGCCGAGCCGGGGCCAGTACCAATGACAGTAAGTTTACCTTGAGGTTGACCGATCGAGTCAGGATTTACAGGTGCGATCGCGCGGAAGATCGTCAGATGGAGATCTTGACTAACGACAGTCAGATCGGACTGCCATTGGGTTGATTCGACTAAGCGAATTGGCAGCTTTAAACTTTTGCCAATTCCAGCAATTGCTGCCCCTGTAATACTCTTGGGTAGAACGATACAGGAGATCGCCGGGATCGCCAGATCGGCGGTAGCCAGTTGCGTGGTAATCACCTCGATCCATTCAGGTGCTGTAAATTGTGCGGGTCGATCGATCGCCAGCACGAGACTAGTCGGATGATAAACTAACCGCGTGGGACTACCCACAATCGATCGGGTAGTGACCGTAATCGTCCGCTCTCCCTGTGTCGTAAACGGCAGATCGCTCGCCAGTAGCCACGGTGCCTCACCATCCAAACTCACACTCACCCCCGCAATCAGATCGGCGATCAAAGTTTTGACATGTTCGTGGTTGGCTAACTTATAGCCAGTCGGCGGATCTGGTAGAACGGTATTAAACTGGATCTTCCCAGTTGTCGTAATCGCCGGACGAATATTCAAAGCTGCGGCAATTTGTTCGGCGAGTTCGTTGACCCCCGTCATCCCACCTAATAACGGTACCACCGCACTACCATCGGCGGCTACCGCCACCACCGGCGGTTCCGTCTTGGTAGCGGTCAACATCGGTGCCAGCGTCCGAATCAAAATGCCAGCGGCACACAACCCAATGATCGGCACGCCGTCACGATATAATTGCCGCACCGTATCGCCAAAATTGGTAAAACTCACATCGACATCGGTAGTTCTACCTGCCAGCCCATATAATTGCGCCCCGGGGATAACTGTGAGCAATCGCCGCGCGGTGGGTACGCTAAGTTGGTTGATGACGATCGCAATAGGCGTGGGTCGAGCGAGCATGATTTAACAGATGACGGTCTTCTTATCTTATCGCTCGATCGGACGATAAAATATTAATGCTCCCCAGCCCCATGACAGCCGATAAATTACGTTACTTCCAGATTTAATCGCGGTCGATGCGATCGACAAACCAAATCCGATCGCGATCGCATCCTCAACCAGCATTTAACTTGATAATATTGTCGCTTCTAGCTGTTGCCATACTTCAAATCGATTATTAACTCCTCATTTTAGCTATGCCACAGATCGCCCGCACAACTATTTTATATGTCATTACAAAATCTGAATTAGGTGGTGCTCAAGCACATGTCTACGATCTGATGCGATCGCTCCATCGAGATTATGATGTCCATCTAGCCGTCGGTGCGCCAGGAGTACTTACCGAAAAGGCGATCGATTTAGGAGCTAAAGTCCATATTATTAATAATTTAAAGCGCAGTATCAACCCTACTAGCGATTTGCGATCGATTCAAGAATGTATCGGGATTATCAAACTCGTCAAACCCGATTTAGTGCATTGCCATAGTAGTAAAGCTGGCGTCGTCGCCCGATTAGCGGCTTGGATTTGTCGGGTGCCCGTTATCTTTACCGCACATGGCTGGGGCTTCGATCCCAGATCGCCAAGGCTTCAGCGCAATATCGCTTTGGGAGTCGAAAAAGCCATGTCGCCGATCTCGACCAAAATTATTTGTGTCTCCGAAAGCGATCGCCAATTAGCAATTGCTTTGAAAGTTACGTCGCCCGAATTAGCCGTAACTATTCATAATGGCATTGCTAATCAGGCGATCGCGACAGCGGTACCAGCACGACAACCAGCGAGATTAATCATGGTCGCCAGATTCAATCGCGCCCAAAAAGATCAGCATACACTCATGCAAGCGATCGCCAAATTAACAGAACCAATCAAGCTAATTTTCGTCGGTACTGGCCCCGATTGGGAAGCTAGTAAAACTATGGCTAAGGATTTAGGTATTACCGATCGAGTTGCATTTTTAGGCGATCGATTGGATGTCCCCGATTTATTAGCTGATTCGCAGATTTTTGTCTTGAGTACGCATTATGAAGGTGCGCCGATTAGTATCTTGGAAGCCATGCGTTGTGGCTTGCCAATTATTGCGACAAATGTCAATGGCATTCCCGAACAAGTCGCCGATGGTGTCACGGGGTTACTCGTACCGCATCAAGATGTCGATGCGTTGGCGTTGGCGATCTCGACGTTAATTAAAGATCCCGATCGTCGCCAGCAAATGGGTATAGCTGGAAAACACAAGTTTGCTAAAGAATTTACGGCCGAACAAATGGTCGAGAAAACCGAATTACTCTATCGATCGATCTTGGTAAACAGTAAGTAAAGAATCTATTTAATCGGATTTTGGGAGTGCAGAGTTACTTCGGCGATCGACTTGGGAATAATAGTTAAGCAAGGGATATATTTGACAGAGTGAGAGGTTGACAATAGCTACAATAGCACGATTCTAAAGCAAGCTATTCGATCTCAACAGCTCTGCACTTGTCGATACATTAACTGTATTTAATATAGATTTAAATACAGTTAATACCCATGTCTGAAGTTGATAACTTAGTAAAAATAGCCGCCTCAAAATGAATATTGTTTTAACTGGAGCTACTGGATTGCTCGGTAGAAATTTATTGTTTGAATTTATCAAACAATACATCAACGATCTAGACAGCTTAAGTATTATTTTACTCGGCCGGAAAGAAGCAAGCACCACACTCCAAGAACGGATTAACAAGATCGTCCTAGAAGATGGATTTTCTTATATAGGAGATCGGTACAATGACAATATTCAAGAATTTGCCAGAGCCAGAATTCATTGTATAGAAATAGATTTAAATGGAGAAGATTTGCACATATCCACAGCGGATATATATAAACTAAAAGCCAGATCGATAGATTTCTTTTTTCACATAGCCTCTGTCACAGATTTTAGAGATTCAGAATCTGTAAAAAATCTATTGTGGGAATCTAACATTAAGGGAACAGAGCGGATTTTAAGCTTAGTTAAGCAATTGGATGTTCAGGAATTTTGCTATGTTAGCTCTGCTTACTGCTGCGGTCAGACTTCCGGCGAAATCATGCCAGATTATATTAATCTTAACCAAGAATTTAGAAATCCCTATGAATTATCTAAGCTAAAAGCAGAGATAATCACTAGAGATTTTGCCAAGGAGCATGGAATTAGATATAGATGCTTCCGACCTTCAACTATTAGCGGCAGACTGATCGAACATCCGCTAGGAACGATCGACAAATTTGATGTTTTCTATGGATGGGGTGCTTTTTGGCTACATTCTAAATTAAGGAAAATTGAAAATATAGATCGAGCATATACTGATAGAATCACTTTAAATGCTAGAATCTATGCTGCTAGAAATAGTGGGTTAAATATTGTGCCTGCTGATTATGCCGCCAAGGTGATGTATGAAGTTTGTGCCCAAAGAGATTGTGGAGAGAGTTATCATATTGTGAATAATGAAGAAACACAACACGATTTTTACCTTGCAGAAATTTGCCGCTCGTTAAATATTGAAGGCATTGAATTTGTAGATATTATGCCAACCGATTTGAATCAAATAGAGAGTTTTTATTATAAAACTGTCGGCAGGATCTTCGCCGGATATTTATCTTCACAACCGATGCTATTTAGCACCACAAATCTAGAGAGTGTTCTAGCTAAGTCAAATCTTGCTTGTCCTAAGATTGATCGTACTAACTTTGGCATTTTAATGAATTTTGCCATAAACAACAACTTTGGAATTAACTTGAGTAAATTCACTCGCACTCAAAAAATGGAGCAGAGGGAACGACAAAAAGTCTAGAGATTGTTAGATTTTTGAATGATATTTAAGTAGGTAGGCTAAATCAAATATAAGATAGTTCTAACTAAAACCTTGCCGTAGTTCAGAACCATTGTAAATTTCATTGCACCGACCTACTTATTATGACTATTCCGGTATCGATATCAGCCACGACATTAGATGAGATCGAGCGGGCGATCTTCAATCTCCATCACCATCGAAATAGGTGGGCACAAACTACAATTACCCAACGATTAGTATATCTCCAAAGTTGCCTCGATCGAACTATTACCGTTGCCGATGATTGGATGACAGCCGCGTGTCAAGCCAAAGGGGTCGATCCGCAATCATCGCTTGCTGGAGAAGAATTAGTGACAGGAGCGATCTCGACAGTCCGGAATATGCGCCTGTTGATGAATAGCCTTCAAGCTGGCGGACAATTGTCTCCTCCGAAAATTTGGCAACGGGAAAATGGACAATTTGTCGCCGAAGTATTACCAGCCCATCCGATCGATCGATTACTATATCTCGGCTATCGAGCAGAAGTATGGCTAGAACCAGGAGCAGCACCCACTCAAGCCCAGATCTATCGCGAACCGACGGCGAGCAAGGTTGCTTTAATTCTCGGTGCTGGAAATCTCTCGTCGATCGTGGCGATGGATGTGCTCTCGAAGTTATTTAGCGAAAATCAAGTCGCGATCGTCAAGATGAATCCCGTGAATGCTTATATGGGCGAGTATTTAGCCCAAGCCTTCGCGCCATTAGTGCGGGACGGTTTTCTCGAAATTGTCTATGGCGGTGTCGAAGTTGGCAAGTATCTGTGCCAACATCCGCAGATCGAGACAATTCATATTACTGGTTCCCATAAAACCCACGATGCGATCGTCTGGGGTGCCACTGAGATCGAGCAACAACAATCCAAAGCGGCTCATTATCCCCGGATTACCAAACCGATTACTTCCGAACTCGGCTGCGTCACACCGATTTTAGTCGTTCCTGGTAAATGGTCGCAAGCCGATCTCACTTTCCAAGCTCGTCAGGTTGCGGGGATAGTCACTCAGAATGCCAGCTTTAATTGTGCATCGGGGCAGGTACTCGTCACCGCATCTGGTTGGGCGCAGCAAGCCGAATTTTTAGCCGCCGTCAAACGGGAATTGGCCGCGACACCCGCGCGGCAAGCCTACTATCCAGGTGCCCAAGATCGCTATCAAGCCTTTCTAGACAGCTACCCCCAATCCGAGCCACTAGGGACGCGCACGCCAGCGATCGTCCCCTGGACTATCATTCCCGATGTACCGCCCATAGCGGGCGAATATGCCCTGACTGAAGAGGCATTTTGTGGTGTGTTAGCCGAGGTTTCGATTGAGGCTCAAACCGCCGCCGATTTCCTCACTAAAGCCGTCGAATTTGCCAACGATCGCGTCTGGGGTACGCTCTCCTGTACGCTGCTCGTCGATACTCAGACACAGAAGAAATACGATCGAGAGTTGGATACTGCGATCGCTCATCTCAAGTATGGCGCGATCGGTGTAAATATCTGGTCGGGAATGCTCTTTTACTTTGGTTCCACAACTTGGGGGGCATATCCTGGCAATACTTTGGCAGATATCGGTTCGGGGATTGGGTTCGTCCACAATAGCTATCTATTCGATCGACCCCAGAAGTCGGTGGCGTATGCGCCGTTTCGGATTTTCCCGACACCAGCTTGGTTTGCGACGCACCAGAATCTGTTGGGGATGGCGCGACAATTGCTCAAGTTTGAAGCTTATCCCAGTTGGCAAAATCTGCCAGGGGTGGTGATGGCGGCGTTGCGGGGTTAGGGATGTTGCGGAGATCTACCCACCCCGCCCTGTGGGCACCCCTCCCTGGAGGGGATTTTTTATAGTCAATCTAATGATAATTGATCGATGACTGTTTGTTATAATTGTTGAATATCCTCATCGAAATCGACTTATGCTGTCTCAAAGTCAGAGTCAAGCTAACTCGCTCAAGCCTTTTTTAAATCATGCTGGAGCGACAACTATCGAGCAGATTGAAAAAAATCAAGAAGCGATCAAATTATTAAGAACTTGGTTGTCTGAAGAAGTTCCAGCAACTGAATTAGCAGCGCGTCAATCCTATTTAGCCGAACTCAAACAAACGATCGATCGTCAACGTCTACCAGGTTCTAAGTTATATAGTGCAACACGATCGTTTTCTTAGATACTGGCATACAAATTGAGATCGACAGAGATAATTTCAGGTTAGTGGTTTGACTGGGCAAAATGGTCGAGCAATTCGCGGTGTAAGAAGCGATAGCTCCCACCGACGCGCAGGAGCAAGCGTCGCTCGACGCAGTAGTTCAAGAAGCGGGCAAAATCCCAGGGCAGACCATTTTTCGCCAAGACAATTCGCAGAGAAAAGTGTTGAATAAAGGCTGCTCCAGCTTGAGTTAATCCCAAGAACAGCCCTGCCAATATACACGAGATATCAATTACAAATGCATCAATGAATGATGGTGTTGTCGTTGGATTAAATCCCAGGGAATGGAGAAAAATATAGATTTTTCCTTTCATCACAAAAGCACATAAGGCTAGTCCAATTCCGCCTACATATGCAAAGCTCAGTGCATGCTTAAGAGATCTCCAAGTACCTTCATTTGGTCGGGTTGTTTTTTGTAAATTTGGACCGCTTATTTCCCAGATAACTACCAAAAATACTGCAATAATTAGATTTACTTCTAGAGGCATAGGGAATAGTTGATTGTATATCAACAAACATGCAATGCTTAGTATTGACCAAGTAATGCATCCAATTGCAATTGTGCCTACGATCGACTTGACTATTTTTTTAGTGGATAAATTCAATGTTTCCACCGGATCGATGAGATCGGATCGATGAGATCGGATCGACCAATAGTTAAACATGCCCATAAACCAAGGAAAAATGCAAAAAATACACTAACAATCAAACTAACTAGCCCAGCTATTGTTGAATTTTTTGTTTGGATGTACATGTTTGCAAAGATTATAGCTCCGACAATTATCCCCCCTGCCAAACCAAAAAATAATCCTATTAATAGAGCATAGATTAGTTTGTCCAACCAACTATCTAATAAATTTCGCTGCATTCGCTCAATTAAGAACACGACATTACCATTAGCTTGCAAATTATATGCCAGCCAATGAAGATGACTGCGAGCTTTCTTCCAGTCTGGTTCCAGTTTTACTGTTTTATATTCCCACTTATACTTATTCAATTCCTTGCGTCGATCGATCTCTCGCCGATCGAATGATAACTGTCGATCGATATACTTATCTAACAAATCCGCCTTACTACTAATCTGCTGCTGTGGATCGTACACATCCGCCACCAGCTTCACAAACAACGGCAGCCGCAATAAACCAGGATCGCCCTCTGTAGTCGGTGCCAACATGGCTTGAAGGTATGGAGTAGTCTGAATCGCCTCCCACAATTCTGGACGCTCTAGACTGCCAAGATAATCCTGAATTTGCGAATCGGATAATGACTGGAGACACACCGCACCTCTGAGATTTCGCAACTTGATATCTACCGCCTCAAATTCCTTGACGCGGCAACATACCACCATCTGCGGGTAATGCTCGGCAAACTCATTCAGCTTTTGGGTACATTTCTTCTGTCGCTCTAACCCCAACTCATCCAACCCATCTAATAACGGTAATAATACCTGTCGCTCTAGCCATTGCTCGTAGAATTTAGCTTTGCGACTTCCGCCATGCAAATCGTATAGTTGCTCGATTAACCAATCTTGAATACTTTGCTTGTCATCTCGCCAAGTCGAAAGCTCGAAGATGACTGGAATTACCGTTTTTGGTTGGGAGATCGCCCCACATACCAATTGTTCTGCCAAGCTCAATAATGCGGTGGTTTTCCCCGCTCCTGGCGCACCTAAAATCAAGAGTTTGCCTTTGATATCATCGCGCCCAAATGTCTCAATTAATAGGCGATCGGGATTTAATATACCGCAATTTTTACCGTCAATCTGCAAGATTCGATCGGCTGCTAATGGCGATCGATTTACCCATTTTTGTTGCTCTTCGATCGATACATCCATTAAGATGCGATCGCGTCCCAATGTATCCGTTAAACGTTTGCGGATCTCTGGTAACTGCTTTTGTTCGAGCAATTTTAGCCCCCACTCCCAATCCACTTGAGATCGATCGGATTGAGGAAATAGCTTTAGGAAAGTATTCTCGATAATGACTTGATTGTCATGGCTATTTAGAAAGCTAACAGCATCTCGCCCAGCTTGATTTTGCTGAACATTGCTACGATCGATCGAGCTACCGTCAATATTTTGCTGTTGCGAAGCCATTGCTGTTGCTGGTGATGAATTCCATTCGATCAATAAATGCGGAGGTTATTTGCCCTCTCCCCCAGCCCCTCTCCCAAGTTTGGGAGAGGGGAGTAAGATTCCGATCCCCCTTCTCCCAAGTTTGGGAGAAGGGGTTAGGGGATGAGGGCAAATAACCATGGCAACCAACCTACATCCCGATAAATTTAGCAGCAACTCCGAGCCAAGGTGCGATCGCTTTAAAGACTTCCTGTCCGTTTTGCCAGAGACTCTTTCCGGCTTCTGTAGAGTCTTTCATCATTTTGAGCGTCTCACTGACTTGCTTGAGATTTTGCCCGACTAATTCTTTACTACCGCCTTCCTTGGCTGCCTCGCGCTTGGCAGGGCGCAGATAGTCTAATAGTTCCTCTTGTTGGGCTGGCTCCACTTTGGCGGCTTTGATAGCGGCTTCTAGAGTCTCCAACTGCTTGACTACTTCGGCACTTGTCATTTGCTGGGATGTTTCCAGATTGCCGGATTGAGCTTGGTGGAGATCGCGCCCCGCTTGTGCTTGTTGCACCACGCCACCATTGACGGTGACACCGCTGATGGTTTGCGATTGGGTTGGTTGGGCTGGCTGCTTTTTACCAAACATAGATTTTATTGCCGAGAGCATTATTCTCTATAATACAAACTATTTTCAGCGGCTGCTGGCAATTCGATCGAGGCTATTGCACTCTGACAAGATTCACCGCAGCTACTTACGGTTGGCGTACCAGACATAGACAAAAGCTAAGACTTGGAGCGGCACCATAATCATCATTTCCTTGGCAAAGATATTGGCATCCGATCCCGATACTAAGGTGAAATAGCCCATGCTCGCAGTCGCAGGTAGCAATAGTAATAATAATTTGGGCTTAAACTTTGCCATGCGATTTTCTAGAGAGCTGTAGTCACAATAATGGAATTGAGGCGGAGGAGATAATAAATGCTAAAAGCGATCGAGATCGCCATTTGCAGGCGCGAATTAGTCAACCACTTGAGATAAAAAGTGTGGTGATGGTACCCCGATTTTAGCTCCCAGATCCAATGGAATAACATCAAACCTAAACAACCAAATAATAACGGTGC
>NZ_JANNDR010000263.1:0-9460 GCF_031378165.1 Chamaesiphon sp. OTE_75_metabat_556 | reverse complement strand
CAGAGTCGATCGCGAGAGTGACATCATCGATTACTAGTTTTTTGGCAGGCACGCGATACTTACCAGAAACGATCGAGAAAATCGTTTGCTTGATATCATAGGAAAATTCTTCCTGAGTACGTCGCCACAAAGATACCCGATCTAAACTAATAACTTCCATCTAACTAAATATAGTGAATAACTTGAGAATCGATCGAAGATCGGCTTGCTAAATTATATACACCTATCTACAAAAGATCCATGAACTTTGGCCGGAGCCAGTTAAAACAAGTCCAGCCGATCGCCAAAATAATTATCCCACTTAACAAGGATCTTAGTATCAAAAATAGATCTGGCGATTGACCAGACAAAACAATTTGCCTCAAGCTCTCGATCGCTGGATACAAAGGATTTATTGCTAAAAAAGGCCGGATGCTAGCAGGCACAATTTCGGCTGGATAGAAAATAGGGCTACTCATCATGAGCACGAACTGTACTAATTCATACAAGAATGGCAGATCTCGAAAAAATACATATAGAGAACTAATCAAAAATCCAATTCCAGTAGATATTAAGATCAATGATATTAATGGCAGCGGTATGGCAATTGCATTTACTAAACTTGCTAAGTGAGGGAATCTTATCAAGGTGAGTACGACCAGTACTGGCAACATACCAACTATCAATTGAAATGTGTTAGCAATAATAATTGAAATCGGGAAAACGCTGACGGGTAATTTAACTTTGTTCAACAACGAACCATTGCTGACAATACTACTAAGTGCCTGAGAGGTGGAGCCGTTGAAAAAGTGAATTACTGTTAATCCAGTAAATGCTGCTAGCGTATATTCCCAAATCGAGTTGTGATAAGATTCTTTGAACTTATCTCCAAAAATGATCGTGTAGAGTGCCGTCATCATTAGCGGATTAAACAACGACCAATACACCCCTAAAAAAGAGCCACGATACCGCACCTTCAGTTCGCGTCCGGCGAGTACAGATATCAATTCCCAATAACGATTAATACCAGATAATCTGGATTTTGGCTCGATCGATCTAATCATAGAAATATGAAAACTTGATGCTGATCTAATTGTGATGATGTCTAGACCAGCTTGGAGGTCATCATACTATAAATATTGTTGAAGTTTACCAATTGTCGATCGCGCCGGTTGCGACAGACCTCAGTAAATACCGCAGTGCGGTATCTTGAAGTTGTCATTATTGTTGTAATTTACTATCCTTAGTGATAGAGACACGGTATGACTAGGTATGTCTACTGTCGCAACGCGATCTCATGGCGATTGCCATGGATTCTCAGCCATTTGTCTCTATGCCCTAAGTTAAAATCCGATTTTTGGGAACAATTACATACATGTGCCAATCGTAAAGCGGAAGGTACTCTATAGCTAGTACCTAGAAGCATCAACGATCGAAATCGGGTGATTTGACTAGAAATGACGATTGAAGATCGTTTTGAGACTATTTGCTATTTTCTTTGCATTTTTTAATATTTTGCCCAAATCAGCAATTTTTTAGTGCAAGAATTAGCTATAGGATAGAATTCAGTTATTAAAACTACGTTGAGGAAAACAACATGTTTGGATCGAGACCCCCCCACCCAAATCAAGAGCGACCACCTCATCCCGGACAAGGGCAACAAGGACAACAAGGCCAAGGCCAACAGCGTCCCCCCCACCCCCAGGCTGCGCCTCAAGGCGAACGTAACGCCCCTCCGCTCTTGACCGATCGAGATTCGCATCTCTTGGTAGAGTTACTCGGTGACGAACAGCAAGCCCAAGCATTATTTGGCACATTGCAAACTGCGCCCCCAGAGTTGGCTGCTCTCGGTTTTTTGATGCTTCGCATCTATGAGAAAACTCGGACTAATTAGTCGATATCGAGCTGCGATCTCGATTACTAGCAGTTAATTTCTAGTACATGGATAGATCTTTCCCTAACCTGGGTACCATTAGCCTACAGCAACTTAAATCCATTTGGATGACTGGTGTTGTAACAGATCTGGATCCAGGCTTCCGGAAAGACTTACTGTCCAACTGTATCGATCTTTAAGTGGAACTCATTTAAGATCCTCACTAAGGTGACCAGCCGATTGGGTCGATCGCGACCCTAAAGAATGCGATAACACTCGTTCGACCGTTCTCTAAAATTTATCAAAGTGGTTTTAAGACCCACAAGTATGCATAAAAGGACATTCTACTATGAGTTCCACAGATCGAAACAACGCTGCTGATAACACAGAAGGAGTAATGTTATTACCAGAACCAATCGCCACTCCGGCGAATGGCACTGAAGCACCTAGCCAATCCTCGACTCAGCCTGCGGTAGCCGCAGCGATCGGAGAAGAAGCAACAGCAGGAGTGCCTCGGAACCAGACTGGTTCGATTCCCCTAATTCGGCCAAGAGATGGTGATACCACCGAGCCACCGCCACATCCAGTTGATGGTGAAGCGTTACCGAACATTTGGATTTACGATGGTGAGGCATACGATCTAACACCATTTATTGCCAAACATCCTGGCGGGCAGTTCTTTATCGGCCGCACCAAGAATAGAGATATCACGACGATCGTCAATATCTTTCATCCCAATCCAGAAAAAGTCAAAAAAATCATCCAAAAATATTCTCTGAACAAATCGGCCAGACCAGAGCATATTCATCCGAAATATAACGCTCCGCCATTTTTGTTCAGACAAGATTTTAATGGTTGGCGGGATACGCCTCGATACGATTTTAGAAATAAAGAGCAACTACTGTTCAAGATCAAAGAGCGTGTCTACGAAAAAGAATTTCAGCGCAAAGTTGCGCGGATGGATTCGCTATTTAATATTGCCAGTATTGTCATCTTGGTAATGTACTTTGCAGTGCAGTGGCTGTACTTAGACTTCAGACAGTACATGCCGATCTATCCATTTGTCCTCCTGATGTCGATGCTGCGGATCTCCCTGGCTGGAGTCGGTCACTATCTGATCCATCGCCCGCAAGTAGGTATGAACAAAGCACTTGCGAATGTTTTTGATATTAATTATGTGCCATTGGCACTAGTCGTCACTGACGGCCACACCTTGTTGCATCACCCGTTTACACAGACAGAGGTTGATATCAAGAAGAATGTATTTACATTCATGCTGGAAGTGCCGCGTTTTTATCGGATTCCAGCGCATACCATTCAAAAAATTGGCCATATCGTCACAGGGATGTTTGCTCGGATTGTCGAACTAATATTTATGGCGATCAGAACTGGAGTTGCTGATATGTATGGTTCCTGGCGGCTCGGCTTACCGCACTTTATTGGTAGCTTTGGGATTCACGCACTCTTATTGGGTGAATTGATTGTGTTTGCAATTCGGGGTGAATTCCTGGCCTGGTTCGCACAATTCTTCGTGACAGTCTGGATTAGCACCTTTATGATCGTGGCCAGTCACGATTTTGAAACCGACTTACCTCAGCCTGGTGGCGCACCACCAGAACCAAATCACGATAATCCAGCGGCTGACATCAGTAGTGAAGCGGCTCCCGCTCCTGATTGGGCAGTGTTCCAGCTCCAAAATTCCTACGATCTGACCATGATTGGCAATAAATACATCGATAGCTTCCTCACCGCTGGGTTAGGACCACATCGGGCGCATCATGTGTTGCCACAACAAAAAAGTGGTTTTGCCAACATTATCAGTGAAGATATCGTGCGAGAGGAAGCGGCTAAGTTTGATGTGGAGTGGCTAGAGTCCCGCAACTTCTTTACCAACCGCTTACCAGTTCTGATGCAGTACTACTTAGGTACCCCCTCAAGAATGGCACAGTATGAAAAATATGGATTTTTCAAAGAGCATTTCCATCCCCGCGCCCTAAAGACGGCTTTCGACTATATGCTCTCAGGTTGGATTGGGATCGGCTCGATCTAGTTGGATTTAGGCTGGCAGGATGTCAGTGATAGCAAAGATCGCCAGCCATTGATACTCTCTTCTCTAAGCTCTTAGAGGAATCTATCATTTTTTCCAAGAGTTAGCGAAGAGAGTACTTTTTTATATTTAACTCTATATATTAGCTATTTGAGATCGCGATCGAGCGTTATCGAACTAACAGATAGTTAAAAAAATTATTAACTTACTTTTATTAAAAGACAATGTCTGAATCAGCACAACTATTGCCAGTAATTGAGGGTTTTGCGACTGGTACTCCCCCCCATGTTTTGCACCAAGCTGAAGCTGCGAAGTTTTTAACCAGCCTCAACTGTCTAGAACGCAATCAAAATCGGATTGAAAAGATCTACGAAAATACGCGGATCGACACTAGGTATCTAGCGATTAACCTACTGTCACCGGAGACGATCGAATTTAGTCAAAAGCGTAATACGCTGGAGGAAAGAATGCAGATGTATGAGCAATATGCATTTTCCTTAGCCGACGAAGTTGCGAGAAAAGCATTGCTCGCGGCTAGCGATCCGTCATCAGGAGTAAAAATTGAAGACCAAATTGGCCTGATTGTATTTGTTACCAGTACGGGGTTTGTGGCTCCCGGCATCGATACCAAACTAATTGAAAGTCTGGGGTTGAAACGGAATATCGCCCGCGTTCCCGTGAACTTTATGGGGTGTGCGGCAGCGATGACGGGACTGAGAGTTTGTTGCGATCGCGTCCGCGCCTATCCTCAGAGTAAAGCACTCATGGTTTGTCTGGAATTGAGTTCGGTTAATGCCGTATTTAACGACGATCTTAATGATATTATCATCCATAGTCTGTTTGGTGATGGTTGTGCAGCAGCAGTGATCGGAGCTGATACGGTAGAGAGATTAATCGGTCGTGGTAAGTTCGCGATCAAAGATAACTTCAGTCATTTAGTCAAAGGTACTGAAGATGGGATTACTTTGGGTGTCAAGGATAACGGGATTACTTGTTTGCTGTCGCGACACCTACCCGACTATATTGAAGATGGGGTCGGGACGATCGTCAACGACTTTTTAGCTACTCATCAGATGACTAAAAGTGACATCGATTTATGGGCGGTGCATCCAGGTGGCCGCAAGATTATTGAAAAAGTGCAGCTCTCACTAGGTTTAGATGACGAACAGGTGGCTGATAGTTGGGAAATCTTGCGCGAATATGGCAACATGCTCAGTTGTTCGATTCTGTTTGTGATGGAAAGAATGATGTTAAAACTCAATGAAAGTGCTGCTAACTCGACCACCGAGGGTAGAAGAAGTAACGATCCGATCGAGCGTCCACGACCGATTAATGGAATTGCTTTTTCTTTCTCCCCAGGCGTGGGTGTCGAAGGCATTCTGTTTGAAAAGATTTAACGTAACTAACGTTAACAACCACATCTACTTTACTATCTTCCGAAAAATTGCAGCTTTATGGAAATTGTTAAATTTCTATTGGAAATATCTTGGAAACAGATGGCCATCGCCACCATCGCTGGTTTAGTCAGCGGTGGTGGTAATGCCCTGTTAATTTCTCTCATTAACGGAGAAGTACGGGAGGGGCGGTGGCAAAACGATATCTTCTACTTTGTGGGAGTAGCTGCGTTTATTATCGTTACCAGCCTCGTATCTCAGTACATGCTGATCTTTCTCTCGCAAAATGCGATTTATCAACTGCGATTGAAACTCAGCCAAAATATTCTCGCTTCACCCTTAGAACATTTAGAACGACTCAAAGAAAATCGACTGATTATCACCTTAACCGAAGATATTCATACATTAACTCATGCTGTGTCTTCGGTACCGAGCATGTGTACGGATTTCGCGACGGTGATCGGCTGCTTTGTGTTCTTTGCAATTCTCTCACCCGCACTGTTTTCATTGACACTCGGTTCGAGCGTGCTGACAATCTTATTTGTCCAGGGTATGCTCAATAAGGCGCAACATCTGTTCTTCAGCTCTCGCGAAGAAGAAGACACGCTCTTCAAGCATTTTCGGGCGATGATGAATGGCACGAAAGAACTCAAGCTCAATCGATCGAAACGCGCCGCCTTTGTCGAAAAAGATCTTAAAGGCAGCGTCTCGAAACTCCGGCAGCTAAATACCAAGGCGATGAAGAGTTTTGCTGTGGCCAATAGCTTCGGGCAGATGTCGCAGTTTGCGAGTATGGGCTTCATTTTATTTATGTTGCCGTTACTGATGACCATACCGTTGCAGATGCTCGCAACTTATGTCCTGATCGGGACGTTTCTGGCCTTACCGATGCAGAATCTATTGAGCCGCATTCCCGAACTAATCCGTGGTAATGTCTCGTTGCGCAAGATCGAACGGATGAAGCTCTCGTTGATGAGTCTCAATGAGTCAGAAACTCTTTCCCTGGCTGTCGCATCGTCTTGTCAACTGGAATTCAAAGAAGTCGTCTACACCTATCAACCAGAATTACCGCCGTTTCCGCCTGAAGGCTTTGGCGGTGAAGGCGGGCACCCCCCGTTTCCGCCCGAAGGCTTTGGTGAGGGCAACCATCCAGCATTCCCTCCCGAAGGTTTCGGCGAAAATGGACGGCCGATGTTACTGCCTGAAGGTTTTGGTGACAATGGTCATCCACCGTTTCCGTCCGAAGGTGTGACCCCCGGCGAGCATCCAGCCTTCCCACCTGAAGGTTTTAGCGAAAATGGTCATCCACTCCATCCTGATGGTGCTAACCAACGGCAACCAGGCAAAGGGAATAGGGGAGATCGGCGCAATCCACCACCGCATCCTGATGGCCGAGCTGGGGGCATGATGCCACCGCCGAGAGCTGATGAAAATGGCTTTGCCTTAGGGCCGATTAGTCTGTCTTTACAGCCAGGTGAATTACTATTTATCATTGGTGGTAATGGTAGCGGTAAATCAACTTTAGCCAAACTGATTACTGGCTTATACGCGCCCCAATCAGGCTCGATCGAGCTAAATGGCAAACCTGTTACGCAAGATAATGTCGAATGGTATCGTCAGCATTTCTCAGCAGTATTCTCCGATTTTTACTTGTTTGATAGCTATCTGGGATTCGATCGCGATACCCTTGATGCCGAAGTCTCCGACTACCTCAAACAGCTTCAACTGTCGCATAAAGTTAGCGTTAAAGATGGCATATTATCGACGACTAATTTATCCCAGGGTCAACGCAAACGCTTGGCATTGCTAGAAACTTATCTGGAAAATCGACCTGTTTATATATTTGATGAATGGGCTTCAGATCAAGAGCCGAAGTTTCGCGAACTATTTTACAAACAGATGCTGCCCGAACTCAAACGGCAGAACAAAATAGTCATCGTGATCACTCATGACGATCGATACTTCCATCTCGCAGACCATGTGATTAAACTCGACTACGGCAAGATTGAATTTGATCGCGTCATGCAGGAATAATTTATGTCAAACACATCTAGATTCCCAAAAATCAATAAAGAGTCGATCGTCAAATGGGGTCTTGGCCTTGGGATCTTGTTACTGATTCTCAGCGGTTGTTTTGTAGCTGCGCGGCAATTGGCCGGATCTCAGGAACCGCCCAAACAAAGATCGGCTCCGGTTACGCCAGAGCGGAAGAATTTGCCGATTACGATCTCGGCCAATGGCACGGTCGAACCGATTAAAGTTGTCAATGTCAGTCCGAAAACATCGGGGATTTTGAAAACACTGCGGGTCGATCAAGGCGATCGCGTCACCCAAGGTCAAGTGATTGCGACGATGGATAATGCCAACTTGCAAGGGCAACTGATCGAATCCAAAGGTAAACTTGCCGAAGCAGAGGCCACTCTGAGCCAATTAATTGCGGGCAATCGCCCCCAAGAAATCGCCCGCGCTCAATCAACACTCAACGAGCTAAAAGAAAATCTTAATAAACTAGTAGCGGGGAATCGTCCGCAAGATATCGCGCAGGCGCAAGCCCAATTAGTTGGTTCCGAAGCACTCTACAAGAAAGCTGAGGATGAATTTCAACGCAATCAAATCCTGTTCAAACAAGGCGCGATTTCTTCCCAAGCTTTGAATGAAAAACTATCACTCAGAGATAATGCTAAATCGAATGTAGTCGCTGCCAAAGAAAAAGTTTCCCTCTTGAAAGAAGGAACTCGCAAAGAGGAAATCCTCCAGGCGCAAGCGACGATCGCGACCCAAAAACAGACAGTCAGTCTGCTTGAGGCTGGATCGCGACCGGAAGAAATTGCCAAAGCGCGGGCAACCGTGATGGCGGCTAAAGGGTCGTTGCAAAATGTGATGACGCAGATTGAAGATACGATTATCAAAGCTCCGTTTAGTGGCGTGGTGGCTTTTAAGTATGCCGAACCAGGAGCCTTTGTGACACCGATGACATCGGGGAGTTCGGTGTCTTCAGCGACATCTTCTTCGATCTTGTCGCTAGTTTCCGCCAACCGTGCGGTGTGTAATATCGCTGAGAAAAATATTGCCAAAGTCAAGGTCGGCCAACAGGTGAACATCACCGCAGAAGCTAATCCCGGCAAGGTTTTTCGCGGCAGAGTCACCCAAATCGCCACTCGATCAACCGTCGAGCAAAATGTCACCAGTTTTGGCGTAAAAGTGGCCTTAGAAGGTAACGCTGCCGAGGAACTCAAGGCGGGAATGAATATTTCCGCAGATTTTCAAGTCGGTCAATTGCAAAATGTGATTACCGTGCCGACGATCGCCGTCACCCGTCAAAACAATCAAACTGGGGTCTATGTCGGTGCCCCCAACCAACCACCGCGCTTCGTGCCGATTACCACTGGGGTGGCGATCGACAAACGGACGGAAGTGAAAACCGGTCTGGATGGATCGGAACACATCTTGATTGAGAATCCGGCAACTCAACCACCACCATCGGGATTTTCCTGGCGCAGCCTGTTTGGTAGTTCTGACGACCGAAAACCGGGTCCACCACCTGGAGGCCCTCCCGGCGGCGGTAGCGGCCCCCCAGGTGGTGGTAGCGGCCCCCCAGGTGGCGGTGGTGGTCCTCCTTAATGGATGATGTGGCAGGATCTTGCGGATCTCCATTTATTTAGTGCCTAGCCTAATTTTCAGGACTGGGTCGATGTTAATTTCTTAGCGGGTGGCGATCGCTCCTACTCACAGGAACACTCAGGTATGAAGCAGCGTTTTATTCAACTGGCACTTGCGCTATGTATCTTAATTACCACAGTTAATTGGCCGTATTTAGCTAGTTTCGGTCGGGTGACTGGTAACGTGCCGAGCGATCGGAACGGGGTACCCACCAAAATCGAGTTTCAATCGATGGATCTGACGCGGCTGCCAATGGGAGACGGTAAACTGTCGTCGAGTCCCAAAACTGGCTGGATTTGGCCGTGTCGAGTCAATGGCAATCATATTGGTGGTGCCCATCAACAAGGCCCTTGGATCGAAGACGATCGCAGTACCTACGATTTGACGGCCAAAGCCGTAGTCAAAGGCAAAGTGGCTTGGTCGCAGCAGTATCAGATGAAGATTGAAGGTAAAAAGCGGGTGTTTGCCACCAACGATCTCCCCAATCATCCAACGGGACTTTTTCCG